>JBILFE010000702.1:0-2571 GCA_044351705.1 Luteolibacter sp.
TCGCGGACACCAAAACCCTGCGCCGCATCCTCGCCCGACTCGCGCTTCCCGAGAGCGGCCTCAAGCCCGTGGTCATCCTCGATGCGGGCTTCGCCTCGGAGGCAAACCTGGCGTTGCTCCGGGAGTTCCCGCCTTGCCAAGGAAAAACCATGAGCATGGCTCTGTGTAAAACCCGACGACATGTTTATTGGTGGCATCCACGACTGAGGATCTCAAGCGCGTATGACGACATGGCGGGCGGCGAACTTTGTAGCATCCAGCATTAGATCCAGCGTTGCACGCGCGTTGCCATTGAGGAAAGCATCATTTCAGATCGCATCCTTTCTTACGTTGCTTCACTTGGGCTACGTTATTCTAAAATAGCGGAATCCGACTTGACAGTCTTACTTTTTGGCATTACCGGATCTGCATGATTGCCACCCTTACCAGCAAAGGTCAGATCACGATTCCACTGCTGCTGCGCAAGCGGCTCAACCTCAAGGCGGGCGACCGGCTCGAGTTCGATGAAGCCGCGCCGGTTCTAACCGCGCGGCGGGTGGTCGATCGCACGGACTGGGCAGCCACCGTCGCGGCCTGGCAGGACTCCGCCGCCACCGTGCTGAGTGGGCATCCATGGGCCGACCAAAGTGCGGCGGCCATCGTGGATGATTTGCGGGGCGGGCCGGCGGAAACCCTTCTCTCACAGCCATGATTACAGCCGTTGATTCTTCGGTGCTGTGGGCCATCATCAAGCAAGAAGTCGGCCACGAACACTGGCTGGAGGCCCTCATTTGCGCTGCCCATGAGGGCCCACTCATCATCAGTCCGGTAGCTTTCGCGGAATTGGCGCCTTCTGCCGTCGGCGCGCAGGAGCTAGTTGATTTTCTGGCCCGCCTGTCGATCTGCTACTCCCCCATCTCGCCAGAAGCCGCCCATCTCGCTGGGCACACCTTCAAACGCTACCGCCAGATCGGAGGTCCGCGCCAGTATCTGGTTCCGGACTTTCTCATCGCCGCCCACGCCCAAATCCAAGCGAACCGCCTCGCCGCAATTGATCGTGGTTATCTGCGCGAGTGGTTCTGTGATCTCGAGGTTCTTGTGCCTTAATCGCTCAGCGGCCGAAGGTCACCGTGTCGTCCGGCGTCAAGGTGCGGCTACCGCCGGTGCCGCAGCGGGGATGGCTTGCCCGGTCAGCGCCTTGTAAACGGTGGCGGCCAGGAATTTGTGGCCATCCGCATTCGGATGCACATGGTCGGAGAAACATTCCGGTTTGCCGTCGAGCGCTTCGTATAGATTGATGACATGACAGCCCGTGTCGCTGGCAACCTTGCGGATGAGCGGGATGACCTCGTCCTTGAGATTGGCGGGGTCGATGCCAAATTTGTTAGTTTCGAGTGGTGGCGGCAGGCAGCAATAGATGATCACCTTGGGATTGGCCTGCCGGAGCGCCGCGATCAGGGCCTTGTAATCGGCTTCGAAGCCGGCCTTTTTCTCCCAGTTGCTAGGTTTGCTGTCGTTGGTGCCCAGCGCGATGGTGGCCACATCCGGCTTGAGTGCCAGGGCCTGGGCGTATTGGGGCAACCTGGTGTAGGGCTTGGCCGCATTCTTGAGCAGGGTGGCACCGCTCACGCCGAGATTGGTGACTTCCCATTGCTTGCCCAGGGCATTGGCGACCACGGTGGCATAACACACCGGACGGCCCGCGTACGAGCCATGGGTGATGCTGTCACCGATGCATGCCAGACGGATGGGCGCCTGATAATCGGCCACCGGCACCGGCTTCGAATCGTCCGCGGCATAGGCCACAGTCATCAAGCCCAGGCACGCCAGCGCGGCGAGCAGTCTAACGCATCGTGGTCCGTGTCGGAAAATGGACGTCATCCGGAATTTTAAGTTAGATCTATCTGCGTGTCATCTTGGAGAGGGTCGGCCCCACCTCCTTGCCCCAAACTTCGTAGCCTTGGCGGGTCAGATGCACGGCATCGGCGAGCATGCCGGGCAGGATCTTGCCTTGCTTGTCCATGAGCTTGGGACCGAAGTCCTGATATTCGATCATGTTTCTATCCGCGAGTTTGGCAATGAGGGTGTTGATGGACTTGGTTTTGTCGTAGGGGGTGCCGGTGGAGGGCAGGATGCCGAGCAACAGAATCTTCGCCTTGGGGCATATCTCACGCAATGCCTTGACCACGGCGGTCACGCCGATGGCCACTTCCTCGGCCGTGTTCATGCCTTGATTGTTGGTGCCGATCATCAGCACGATCACCTTGGGGGTGGCGTCCTGCAACTCGCCGTCATTCAAACGAAACAGCACGTTCTCACAGCGGTCGCCGCCGATGCCGAAGTTCACGGCCTTGAATCTGCCGAAATACTTGCCGAACATGTCGCCAGGCCACATCTGGGTGATCGAATCCCCCATGAAACACACGTCGAACTTCTTTGTCTTGGTCTGGTTCACGTAGTCGGCATGCATCCTGCCAAACCAGCGGACGCCCCCGGGCACCGGTTTGGTCGGGTCGTTCGGCGAGGTGATCCCCGGTGTTTTTCCGTCGGCCGCGGCCTGCGCCTGCAGCTTTCCGGTCAGCCCGATGGACG
>JBILFE010000704.1:0-2559 GCA_044351705.1 Luteolibacter sp.
GCATGTGCCGATTGAGCCGCGCATCTCGATGCAGTGGTTTCTCAAATATCCCTGTGTCCAACAAGCGGCGGAGGCGGTGGCCAGCGGCGACATCAAGTTCCGCCCCGAACGCTGGGCCAAGACCTATGCTCACTGGATGGAAAACCTGCAGGACTGGTGCATCAGCCGCCAGTTGTGGTGGGGACACCAAATCCCGGTGTGGTATCACAAGGAAAAACTCGCGGATCTGAAAGGCGCCGAGTCCCTCGACATGGACAACTTCGCCGCCGGAGATATTCACGTCGGCATCGACGCGCCGCCCGATGCCGCGAATTGGGTGCGTGATGAGGATGTGATGGATACCTGGTTTTCCTCCTGGCTGTGGCCGTTTGCGACCATGACCGGGGTCGGGGAGTCGTCTCTGACACTGAAGAAATTCTATCCGACGGCGGATCTGGTCACCGGCCCGGACATCATCTTTTTCTGGGTGGCGCGCATGATCATGGCCGGGTTTCAATTTGCCGGTGGCGTGCCGTTCAAGAACGTGTACTTCACCACCATCATCCGCGACCTGCAGGGCCGCAAAATGTCCAAATCGCTGGGCAACTCACCCGACCCCATCGATCTGATGGAGAAATACGGTGCCGACGGACTCCGCTTCGGCTTGATGCGCATCGCGCCGGTGGGCAGTGATGTTAGATTTGACGAGGCATGCATCGAGGAGGGGCGCAACTTTGCCAACAAGCTCTACAATGCCTGCCGATTCCGCCAGATGGCGGAGGGGGCCGGCGACCCGTGTCAGGTGCTCAGTGAGCAGGCCGGGCTGCCACCCTATCACTTGGACATCATGGCCAAGCTCGACGCGCTGGCCGCAGGGTTGGAGGAAAGTTATGCCGAATATCGTTTTGGCGAGATTGCGCATCGCATGTATGAATTCCTCTGGAGCGAGTTTTGCGACAAGTTCATGGAGGCGGTGAAACTGGATTTGCGGGAAAGCGCGACGCCGGCAGCGCGAGCCGCGACGCTGGGAACCTTCGATGCGGTGATGAGCCGTTATTTGCAACTCATGAGTCCGTACATGCCGCACATCACCGAGGAACTCTCGTCACGGATGGGGTACGTGAGGGAAGGGGAGTTCCTCATGCAAAAGGAGTTGCCCGCCTCGCCCCTGCTTGCCACCTGCGCCGTGGAGGCGCAGGCCCGCGCCGCCGCCATCTATGACGCGGCCGGACGCATGCGCAACCTCAAGGCGGAATACAAGATGGGCTCGCGCAAGGATGTGCGCTTCGTCATCAAGTCCGCTCCGGCATGGCTCGCCGGCGAAGCCAAGGTGCTTGCGCTGCTGGTCGGCGCGGCCGACATCACCCTGGATTCCACCTACGAGGCGGCCAAGGGCACGCCGGCTGCCGCCACCCCGCTGGGCGAGGTTTACATGCCGTTGGAGGGCCTTATCGACGTCGCCGCAGAGCGCATGCGTCTCACCAAGGAAATTGAAAAAATCCAGGGTGAGGTGAAAAAGTGCGAGGGCAAGCTGGGCAATGCGAGCTTTATTGAGCGGGCACCACCGGAAGTGGTGGTGCAGGAAAATGCCCGGCTCATTGAGTGGCACGCGAAGCTGCAACAATTGGGTGAGATGTTGTCGGCTTTGGCATAACAGCTTGCCAGCGGGTGTATTGCGGGTAACATGCTGCGGACTCCAGACTGATGACCGACCTGAGCAGCATCCCCGGAATCGGCCAAGCAGCGCGCGAATTGCTCGAAGCTGCCGGCTTGTTTGATGCCGAAGCACTGGCCAAGGCTGGCGTCGATAATTTGGCAGGTGAACTGGCACGGGCTAACAAAATGCTGCGGCTAGGAGCGGACGTGCCGTCCCAACAGACGCTGGCGGCATGGATTGACGCGGCCCGAGTGAGCGCCGGTACGGTGGCCGCGCCGGTTGCCGTGCCCGACACGGCGGTCAATTATGAGGCGATGCCGCACATCCTTGAGTTGCTGGCCACGGCACCGCTGGCCATTCCGCTGCCAGCCAAGCACTTGATTGAAAAGCATCTGGCGGTGTCGGATATTCCGCCCGCCATTTTGCTCAGCCACTACACCGGCGAGCTTGACATCCGCATGACCGACGGGGATGCACCCCGAGCCGCCGCTCCCGCCCCCATGCTGGCGGCGGGCCGCGCAGCGTCCAGTGCCAGCTACGTGCGGCTGGCCGAGCCCGTGCAGCGCCGCATGGATATGGATACTTCGCGGCTGAGATCGATTGCTGACATGGCAAAAGCGGGACAGCGGGTACCGCTTTCGGTGAATCCATCCACGCCTGGTGCCGCATCTGAAAATGACCGGGTCGCGCTGATTCGGGCACCGCTTGCAGTGACCAACAGCGGGCGGGATCCGCGGTCCCGGTTTTATGTGCGGGGGGTGTTGCATACCCATCCACTCAGCATGACGTTTGGGGCCGCGGTTACTTTGATCATGGCGCTGTTGTCGCCGCTCGCCGTGGGCGCGGCCCTGTTGTTGTTATTGAATGTCTTGTTTCCAGAGTCTTTTCAATGGGTGTCGCCATGGTTGTTGGTGCTGCCGTGC
>JBILFE010000703.1:0-2559 GCA_044351705.1 Luteolibacter sp.
GCGATGAAATTACAGGCAAAAGCCAAATTCGTTGCCGCGATTTAATTCGTTTACGTGATCTTCGGTGCGCGGCGAATGCTTACGACTTGTATGACATGGGACTGCTGCCGATCCTCGCGCAGCACATAGCCGTGTGTGCCCTCGACTTTTCTCAGGTAGCCGCCCGCCTCCAGTCTGTTGAACAGGTAGCGGATCTTCCTGTAAAAAGTGTCGAACTGCTTGATGTCGCCGACGGCACCACCCCGGTCATACCACAGGGCAAAACTCGCCTGCTTAGCGCTGACCGATTTCTCCCGCGCGAAGCGGTTGTGGCGGAATAGTACTCCGAGCACATCTTTTGCCGTGTCGTCCAAGGCATCCAGACCCGTTCCAAACAACTCGCGCAGTTCTTTGCGGTAAGTCCGCTGAACCAGAACCCGGTCGGCAATGTAAATGGGATAAGCCGCCGGGCTCAGGGCATGTTTGCTGATCAGCCCGGCGTTCTCAAGCCCCCTTAGAGCCGCGAAGTGGTTGTTATCCGGCGTGAGCAGAATCGTGTAGCCGAGCTGCTCATTGGCCCACTCCGACTTGATGAGATAAGCGAGCACCCGCTTTTGCTCGTCGTTGAGGCTGCCGCCATCGAGTCGATCGGAGAGGTGGGCGTC
The DNA here is from genome assembly GCA_044351705.1 of Luteolibacter sp. Lineage (GTDB taxonomy): Bacteria > Verrucomicrobiota > Verrucomicrobiia > Verrucomicrobiales > Akkermansiaceae > Luteolibacter. The sequence continues at coordinate 645 of JBILFE010000703.1, forward strand.
GAAGGAGGAGAAAAGGCGTTCCATTCGTTCACCGACCAGTTAGCCTGCGTACAAGAAGAGGCAGACTTCTTCGGTGTAGATGCGGTAATAGGGCAAATCGATGCGGTTTTCGAGACAGAGGTTGACCAGAGTGGACATGCCGTAGCCCTTGCCTTCCCACTTGCGGAAGACCCGCAGCACATCGGCGAGCTTCGGGTTGCGTGGTTTTGCCTCCGGCAGGATGCGCCGCACCGGGATTTTCGCGGCGCCATCCTCGATGATGAGGGTCCGCCGAAACGCGCCCGGATTGCGGATGTTGAATCAGGTCGGAGAGCTTGGCGAGGATGGCGTCGGGAACTTTCATGTTAACTGAGCGATTATAGCGTGGATCTAGCATTGACGCATCATCCGATTGCGGTCCATGAGGGAGATTTTTGGGTATCCGGCTTTGTAGGCGCGATACAAGTGGCAGGGGTGAGAGCTATGGAAAATTTGTTGCGTAGGCGTCACGGGAGAGTGGGAGTGGCCGGGAAAGATCGGGCAAGCAGCGGGCCCCGTCCGTGACACCGATGCGCCCACATTCCAGCCTAACGGCGGCGCCAAGGAAAGCCGGAATTTGTTGGAGGGGCGGATTTGTTTCCTGTTTGTGGTGATTGTCGCCCCCTCGCCAAAGCGAGCGATACAAGAACAACACTCCTTGGACCATCACGAGCCATGGCCCGCATATCGGCGCATGCTTGCCATCGGCGGGTAAACGCATACAACACGGCTGTGAACCATCGACCCATGTGGAGCGCCGTCGGCGGGGCCGTGCTGGCAGTGACATTGTCTGCGGATGCCCGCACTTGGACCAACGCCTACGGGCGGACCTTTGAGGCGGACTTTGTCCGCAGGGAGGGTGCCAACGTGATTTTTGCCTTTGCCGACGGGCGGACGGTTTCCACGCCCCTGGCGGAACTGAGTGCCGCTGACCAAGCGGCCTTGCAAGGCGGTGGTCAGAACGTGCAGCCAGCGGTGGAGTCGACCTTTGACCGGCCATGGCCGCGGGAAATCCGCATCGAAGGGCCGGTCGCGTGCAAGGTGATCTCGGAAGATCCCAAAACCCGGGTTTTTGTGTATGAGAGTCCGGGCTACCGTTTCACCTGCGATGCGCGCGTCACCGATGACGCGCTGCGGAATTTCTCGGTCATGTTCGAGGCCACCCGCAAATACGCGCTGGAGCTGCCGCTGGCCATGGGTAACGGCAGGGATCGGAAAGGGAAGTACGACATCCGATTGTTCGGTGCCATGAGCGCGTATGTTCAGGCGGGAGGAACGCCCGGCAGTGCCGGTTGTTTCAGGCCCGATGGGGTGCTGGTGCCCATGGCAAGCCTCGGCTTGCGGGAGGGCGGCACCGGTTTCAGTCTCGACACCGCGCGGCACAACCACGTGCTGGTGCACGAACTGGCTCATCAGCTCACCCCCATCGCCTACCTGCAGCACGGTGCTCTCGGATGGTTCAGCGAGGGACTGGCGGAATACATGTCGATCACGCCCTACAACTGGGGCTACTTCAGGCCGGACATCCACGGCAACGTCGTGAAAGCCTATGTGACCGCAACAGGTGAGGCCGGCACTGGCGGACGGGCATTGGGAACCCGCCTAACAGTTCCCAGGTTGAAGGGATTTTTTCTCATGCCATACGGCCAATTCTCCGGTCTGAACGCGAATTTAAATTACGGCACGGGGCTGTTGCTGACCCATTATTTTTTTCACATGGAAGGTGGCGGCAAAGCGCGGCGCATCACGCAGTTCCTCAAAGGCATGCAGGCAGGGCAACGGGGCGATGCATCCCTCAAGCCATTGCTCGACGGGGATAGTTTCGAAAAACTCGAAAGCGACATTTCCGCCGCGTGGGCCCGCATGGGGGTCGAGATCCTTTTCAGGTAAGCCCCGG
>JBILFE010000497.1:0-3631 GCA_044351705.1 Luteolibacter sp.
GTCGGAGGCGCGGGTTTTGACGGCATCGGACATGATGGTGGCGATGAGCTGGGCCATCTGCTCGGTGTAGTCGGTGGTGACGTCAAAATCGCGGATGCCGTCGTCCATGTCCTCGACGTCGATGGCTTCGAGTTCGGAGCGGGATGGGCCGGTGTTGGTGGCGACCGACTCGATGGCGCGGTTGATCTCGGAGGCGAGGGTGACGATTTTGATGATCTCGAGATCTGGAAAGCGCGGGGCGAGGTACTCCTCTGGCAGCGGGCTCCACGGATTGGCGATGGCAACGATGAGCTTGTCATCGCCACACAGGCACAGCGGCGTGAAATACCCCCGGGTCATGACGGTGGCATCGCAGCAAGAGTGCAGCGCGCCATCGCAGAACTCGGCCACCCGCGGGAAGAATGGCAGGCCGTTGATTTTGGCCAGTGCGGACATGAAACTGTAACGGGTGACCCTGTTAGGCACCTGGTCCTGGGCGAGTTCGGTGTACGACGGGTCGTGCTGTGCCAGTTCGGCCATGATGCGCCGACTGATGAGTTCATTGAAAGAGATGCCATCGAACTCAATCATAGTTCGAAATGTTTGTGGGTGAGAAAGGTCCAGGATTCGTAATTGAGCCGCACGACGGTGAGGAATGGGCGGATATCAAACCGGCGCAGGACGAGTTCCTGGATTTTGCTGGCGAGGATGGTGGCGGCGATGGGGTTGGCGGAAGCCACGCCAATGGCATCGGTGTCTTCGACAAAGATGACCGGGGTCAGCAAGGCTCTGGCCATTTTGTGGACCCGTCCGAACGACTCGTAAAAGGCGGAGGGGGCGATGAGTTTGCCAGCGAAGGGAATGAGCGGCGGAGACGGGTTGAGGATGGCGGCCAGCCGGTCGCCTAGAGTTTGAATGATGCCACTGAGATGTTCTTCCTGGTGACCTTGGACCCGGGCGACGGCTTCGATGAGGTCAAGAGGACGGTCTTCCGCCTGGGCCTTGCGGACGATATCCGTGGCGTGGGAGACCTCGACTTGGCTGGCTGCACGGGTGAAAACGAGGGCCTCGGCCGTTTGTTCGAGGCTGGCTTCGACTAATTCATCAATGTCGCTTTGCGGCGAGCTTTGGGCGGGGACCGCTGGGGTAGTGGGAGATATAGGATATTCCATCATTCTCTGCGGGCCTTGGTGAGGCGAGGCTTGGTGCTCGGTGTTTGCGCCGGGTTGACGAGGGGGGGGCGATTGGATTTCAACTCAAAGGCTTGCGAATCTTTCGAGCTCGGGCCGCAGGCTGGTGCCGGTTGGGGTTGGGTTTGCTGGCGGTACGATGGTTCCTCGTCGGGCAGCGGGTAGTAGGGAGCTTGTTGCGGTTTGAGACCCCGAATGCCACGCCGCAAATTGGGTTCGTCGGCCGGGCCAGGGTTGTTGTCGTCGAGCCAGTTGCTGGTGCGATTCATGCTGGTGCGGCAGCGAATGCCGCTGTTGGCGGCGGCGTTGGCGGACCGGTTGGTGGGATCGTACGATTTGGGTGTGACGATAAACACCAGACTCGTTTTCTCCTTGATGGATTCCTTGCTTTTGAAGAAGAAATTGAGCACCGGGATGTCACCTAACAAGGGGATTTTGGTGTTGCCGTGGGATTTGGTTTCGCCATAGAACCCCCCGATGATCAACGAGTAACCATTGGGCACGCGGGCGAGGGTTTCGACCATCGACTCGGTCACGCGGGGGTATTTGTTGCCGGTGATGCTGGTGATTTCCTCGACGATCTGGGCGGAGCGCGGGCGCAATTTCATGCGCACGGTGCCATCGGGCAGCAGGCTGGGGGTGACCACCAGCGAGATGCCGATTTCGCGGTGCTTGTCGGGGTCGGTGTCGATGGATTTGTCCGTCATGTCGATCTTATAGCGGACTTGTTCGGTCACGGTGGGATCGGCGCCCGTCGAGGACGCCGTGGTGGTGGTGGTGATGATGGGCACCCGGTCGATGATGGAAATGGTGGCCAGTTCGTTGTCTTCGGTGATGAGGGTGGGGTTGGAGATTTGAGTGGCGAGGCCACCTTCGGCCAGAGCTCTGAGCACAGCGGAGAGTGCGACCGGGCCGAGGACGACGTTGGGTTGGTCATCGCCGCCGCCGCTGTGGGGGATGTTGAAAATGGCATTGAGGTTCATCGCGATGCGCAGGTTGGTGCCCTCCTGACCCAGCGATGAAGACCAATTGACGCCGGTGCGTTCGGTTACTTTGCTATTGATGCGGAGGATTTTGGTTTCGACGATGATTTGGCCCTTGGATTGGTCGATGCCGCGGAGGAAGGTGCGAGCTTGCTCGATGCGGTGTGCGGAATCGATGATGATGATGGTGTTGGTTTTAGGTTCGAAGTTGACGATGCCGGTGGCCGGGCTGAGCAGGGGTTTGATCAAATCCTCGATCTGTTTGATGTCGCTGGGGCGGAGATATTGGAGTTGATAGTGGTACTCGATGCTTGGGAGTTGGGCGAGCTGGGCTTGGGTCAGGGCATAAACCGTGTTACCCTTGGTGTGGAGGGTCAAGCCATACATAAACGCGAGTTCTTCCATTTGCTGGAGTGGATTGCCATCATTGAGGTGGCCGGTGACACGGAAATCCGGGCCGGCTATCTTGGAATTGTGGAAGTATTGGCGGCCGGCCGCCTTGGTTAGAAATTGGAAGATATCATTGATCGGCGCGTCTTTGATCAGATAGCCTTCGTCCGAGGCCTCCATCGGACGCTTGAGTGCGTTGGCCGGGTCCGTCGGCACGATCGGGCTGGTTGCAGCAGGTGATGTGCCATCGGCAGTGGCACCCGGTATGACCGGAGCCGCCGGAGCAGCCGGAGCACCCGGTATGACCGGAGCAACCGGAGCAACCGGGTCAACCGGAACGACCGGGGCAACCGGGGCAACCGGGGCGGCCGGGGCAACCGGGGCGGCCGGGGTGGCCGGGGTGGCCGGGGCCGGGGCCGGGGCGGCCGGGGTGACTGGTGCGGTCGGTGCGGTCGGTGCGAGTGGGGATTGCGCGAGGCAGAGTCCGGATGCGAGGACCAGGGCGGGAAGGATCAGGGATGGGATGGCTTGCATGCGAATATTTTGTTAGGGGTTGTTAGTGCCGGCGGAAGATGGGGATGAGGAGTCGATTTCCAAGGGAGCATTGGGGCTGATGGGGATCATGCCTGGAGCCGCGATGTTGCCGCTGCCCGGGGTCATTCCCTGTGGCAGCAAGTTGAGTTGGCGGATGCCAATTTCGCCGGTGTCGAGATTGCGGAAGACGATTCTGCGGGAATTCACTTCGGTGACTTCGGTGCGGAAGGATTTGTTGCGGTAGTTGATAGGGATTTTATCGCCCTGGCCGATGCTGCGGCTGCCGACGAGGAAGCGTTTGTCGCCGGGCATGATGGTGGTGATGGGGATACGGCCAACAATGTCGGAAAGGGCAGCGGGGGGTTCGGCGGTGGGGCGACGGATGGCTTTGACCTGGGTGGTTTTCACCACGATTTTGGCGTTGGGGTCCTGCGGCTGGGCGAACGGATCGGTCGGCCGGTCGCGGATGGCGAATTGGTTGGCCAGTGCCTCGATGTAGGGCTTGAGATCATTGCAAGCATAGCGGGAAGACGCGGCGGCGGTGGCGGGGATTTC
>JBILFE010000221.1:0-6057 GCA_044351705.1 Luteolibacter sp.
GGGGTGGGTGCGGGCAGCGACTGCGCCACGCCGGAGGTCGTCAGGACGCAACCGAGAACAAGCAAGCCGCAAGCAAACAGGCCGGGACAGCGAGGTGAGACTTGTCCCGCAGGCAGGACGGCCACAGGCGTTGGAACTAGTTTTCCCATGCGGTGTAGTTGACTTGGAAGTTGAGCAGCGGTGCTTGGTTTTGCTGGTTGGGGCTCGGGTCGATGCGCAGTTCCTGAAGTTGGAGTTGCGGCATCCTGGTTTCCAGTTCGAGGAAGGCGCGCTGCATGGTGCGGAAGGTGCCGCGGAAGACCATGCGCAGTTGGCAGGAATTTTGGGCGGTGGCGGCACCGAAGCCGCCCTTGCCGCTGAGGCGCTCGAAGGCGGTTTTTTGGAATTCCTTGCTAGGCAGGGTTTCAGCGATGGCGCGGAGGTTGATGTTGACGGCGCTGGAGGGTTCTTCGGCCAGCAACTCGTTCCAGCGGTCAATGAATTCGCGTTGTTTGATGATTTTATCTTCGGTGTCGAGCACCTTGAGGCTATTCACTTGGTAGGCCTTGAAGAGGGTTTGTTTGTTGTCGAAGGACTCGATCACCTTTGATTTTAGAAAGAAACAGATCGCGATGAGCACGATGCTGGCGAGAATCGGCAACACGATTCCGAACAGGGCGATGGACTGGCGATAAAGGTTCATGGCTCAGGGCGCGCGCGACACATTGATTGCCATCGGGTCGGTGGCTTCAAATCGCTGCGTGATCGTTAGGTCAAAGGTGAAGGGGTAGGATGATTCGTCGGAATCGTAGGTTTCTTCGACGGGCAGGGGCTTGTACGAATTGTTTTCCTGGGTGCGGATGTTGACGGCGATGCTGCGGGTGCGCAAGGCCGGGTTGAATGCGGGATTGGCGGTGACGCGGGCGACTTCGTTGAAGTAGTTTGAGACCCCTTCCTGGGTATTGAGAATGTTGAGGCGATCAAGGGCCTCGTCGCGGGCACAGCCATTGATTCGCCACTCCTTGACGAAGCCCAGCTTGGCCTGGCCGGGGGCGGGGTCGGGGCGCACGCTGTGGGCAAAGTTTTTGACCAGCACGCCGCACCGTTCGGGAAACAGGCGGCTGAGCAATTCCATCGAGGTCCAGGCTTTGGAGCGGTCTTCCAGCAGATTGTCCCAGTGCTCGCTCTTCATGCGCTCGGTGGTGAGTTTGTTGAGCCGACTCTTGATGTGGTCCGCGTCATTGGGTTTGAATGACCAGGCCTCGCGCTGGACCACAGAGACGATGCCGAGCGTAAACCAGACCACCACCGCCAGCGTGAGCACGAAGAGGCCGATGCGAGCCATCCGGACGCTGCGGAGGAGTTTCATTTCCGAACGGGTCGGATAGATTTCGGCGACTTCCCGGGGGGTCGGCAGGAAATTTTGGAGGGCCCATTTTTCGTCGCGGAGGATGCTGAAGGTGAGGCTGGGGGCGGCCACGCCTTTGGCTGGCGGGGTGGCGGCGATGATCGGTTCCGGGTAGCAAGCGGGCACGCCGTCAGCCTTGGGAGGGTCGATGACGGTGGTCTGGCTGGCGGGAAAGGCGCTGCAGAGATCTTTGAGCAAGTTCGGATCAAGGTCGGGGCAGAGCGAGAGCAGGAAAACGTCCGGGTCGATGAGTTCCAAGGATGCGATGGAGGTGGCCACGGCATGGCGCAGATGGGTGCTGTGGCGCAGGTGGCGGTGCTGGAGCGTGCGGATGAGAAGCAAATCGGCGTGTTCGTTGAAAAAGCCCAAGGCGGTGAACCACGGATATTGAAGGATGGCGACGGCGGATTTTCCGGGTGAAAACGGGGCGCATTGTGCCAGGCCCATCATGGCGACGAGAGGCGCGCTCAGGGCATGGGTGATGATGGGGAAATTGTGGCTTTCGGCGGCTTGACGCAGGGTGGCAAGAAACGGGGCGTACTGGCGGCCCAGAGTGATGGTCGTGCCGATGACCCCGCTGCCTTGCGCCGGATAGGGGATGACGCGCCAGGAGTTTTGGTCCGGCGGGATGGATGAATCGTCGAGAATTGCGGCCGGCTTTTGAATAGCGGCCTCGCGCAGCTCCGGTAGTGCGGCTGGGTTGTCGAGTTCCGGCTTGAGTTCAGCAGTGGCGAATTCATCGGCCAGATGGAGAATCACGCCCAGCGAGGACGCTTTGAAGGACCGGGCTTGCTTGAGCATGTCCGCCGCGCATGCTTCCATTTTCGCCGGATCACGCAGCTCTGATTCTGTTAGGTTGGGGCCAATTGACCACAGCGATTTGCCCCGCTGGAAGAAGAAGGCTGACACGGATGGACCATCCACCCGGATGTGCAGTTGAAGATCAAGGTCGAGAGCCTCCTGATACCATGCGACATTGCTGGCCCGCGTGGTATGGCGCAGGATCAGGCGTGCCTGCTGGTAGCGCTTGAGGGCCTTGAGGGTTGCTGGATGTTGGAAAGTGGGCAATGGGTTTGGGAGGCAAGAAGCATTCTGAAAAAACGATGTCCAGAGAAGGGAGAACGGCCCGCCTGCCGTGGGCGGGCGGGCCGCTGAATGCAATCTCCTCAGCGGAGATCACCGGATCGGTTTACCAAGTGGAATAGTCGGCTGGCGCAAACGCGGTGGCGTCGGTACCGGAGACCGTCAGATACAGTTCACCCACGGCCGGGGCTTTATCCAAATAGGCATACGATATCGTTGAGCAGGGGGCGACAGGGGCCTTGAGGTACTTGTCGGTGCCGATGATGTCAGCGTTGGCCAATACGACACCGCTGCCAGCGGTGGTTGGGGTGACGATGTTCATCATGTTCATGTGGCCGCGGACGGCCTGCTGGACGTTGCGGATATTGAGGATATTGGCGGCCCGATCCGAGCCTCTCTTCCAGGCGCGGGCACCGATGAAGAGGATCGAGATGAGGGAGAGCAAGACGAGGATGACGACTGTCAACTCAAGCAGGGTCATGCCGGACTTGCGCTTCATGGACGTTGTTTGTGTTAGTTTCATAATGGTGTTTTCTACAGTTTGTTTTATTTAGTTATGTATTTTGCGTTATGGTTTTGTCGGAGAGAGACCGCCCGGCTTTCAAAAAAAGGGTTGAGGTTTTTTGATAGGCCAGACGGTCTCGGAGATTGGATCAGGGGATGGGATTACCAAGTGGAATAGTCGGCTGGCGCAAACGCGGTGGCGTCGGTACCGGAGACCGTCAGATACAGTTCCCCCACGGCCGGGGCTTTGTCCAGATAGGCATAGGATATCGTTGAGCAGGGAACTGCGGGTTCCTTGAGGTATTTGTCAGTGCCGATGATGTCAGCATTGGCCAAAACGACACCGGATCCAGCCGTGGTTGGGGTGACAATGTTCATCATGTTCATGTGGCCGCGGACGGCTTGTTGGACATTGCGGATATTGAGGATGTTGGCGGCCCGGTCCGAACCTCTCTTCCAGGCGCGGGCGCCGATGAAGAGGATCGAGATGAGGGAGAGCAGGACGAGGATGACGACGGTCAGTTCGAGCAGGGTCATACCGGACTTGCGCTTCAGGGATGGGGTGGTGTTCAGTTTCATATTATTATTACTTCGAATAGTTGTTTTTTTGGTTATGTCTAGCTTATTTTTTTGTCTGAGGGAGACGGTCTAGCGGTTTTGGAAGTGATTGAGTTCTTGCAATTGGCTATGGGGTCTCGGAAAGGGGGTCACTGGTCACTGGTCACTGGTCATTGGTCATTGGTCATTGGTCATTGGTCATTGGTCATTGGTCATTGGTCATTGGTCATTGGTCATTGGTCATTGGTCATTGGTCATTGGACAAGAGAGGGAGGCGTCATATCTTTGTCTTGACTATAGAGCGTCGTCGTTGCGGTTCATTTTGGTGTTTTCGAAGGTGTCGTGGGAGATGAGGCCCTGTTTGAGGAGGCGGCGGAGGTTGGCATCCCATTGGATGTTGCCGGTGCGGCGGATGACGTCTTCAAGCGAACGGGCGCCGCCATCGTAGTTGGCGATGGCGCTGGCGACGGCGTCGTCGCTGTTTTGGAGGAATTCGTAGGTGAGAACCCGGCGCTGGACGCCGTTGAGGAGGCCTTGTGAATGGATGAAGATGAGGATTTCCGCGAGGCGGCTGAGGACGGATGTGTGGTTTTCCTTGGGGTAGAGTTCGAGGATACGACCGATGGTTTTAACGGCGCCGGTGGTGTGCAGGGTGGACAGGACGAGGTGGCCGGTTTGAGCGGCTTCCATGCAGGTTTCCATCGCCTCGCGATCGCGGATTTCCCCGAGCAGGATGATGTGGGGGGCCTTGCGCAGGACATCCTTGAGGCCTTGGCGGTAGGAATGCACATCGCGGCCGACCTCTTGCTGGGTGACGATGCTGGGGGATGGAATCCGTTGGCTGGGGAATTCCGGATCGTCCATATCGTCGAGGTATTGATACTCGATGGGGTCCTCGACGGTGACGATGTGCTTGGGGTGGTGGCGACGCAGCCAGTCGATGAGAGAGGCAAGCGTGGTGGACTTGCCCGAGCCGGTGGGACCGGTGACGAGGCAGAGGCCGGCGCGCTTGAGGACGCAGTGGCGCAGGGTGGCGGTGGTGTCGGGATCGATGCCGAGGGCTTCGAGTTCGGGGATGAAGTCACTGAGGATGCGGCAGGTGATGCCAAGGCCGGATGCGCTGAGGTGGGCTTGGATGCGGAGGCGCCCGGAACATTCGCCGTGGTTGCCCATGGGGATGCCATCGCAGGAGAAGTCGGCCACCCGGCGCTCGGCGAAGTCGGCGATGGCAAGGCGGATTTTCTCATCGACGCGTTGGTTGAGGGCTTGGTCCTGGCCGAAGCCATGGCTGCCACTTTCGCGGTTGCGGATAAGTTCCTTGAGGATTTCATCCATTTGGGCGGCGGAGAGGATGCCGAGGAAGTCGAGTTTCTCCATACCTTTGTTGGTATGGATGTAGACTGGGCGTGCGGCGCGCATTTGAATGTCGGACACCTTGAGTTCATTGCAGACGCGGAAGATCAAGGCAAGGAGATCGCGGCCACTCATGCCCGCCGCGAAACGCAAGGCCGCACTGGCCTGGGCATGGCCTGGCAGTGGGGGAGGTTCGAGGGCGGTGGAAAAGATGGACATGGGGAAAGAAGCACTAAACTTTAAGCATGAAATTCTAAACGGAGAGAAGAAGGAGGGATGAAAAAACAGTTAGAAAATGGAATTTGGGGCTGGTGGTGGAGGTCGGGTGTCAGCTTGGGCAGTGGGATTTTTGTTCGAGGTTGTGGATGGTTTGAGCGGCGGCGTCGCGGATTTTGCAGATGAATGAGAGGCGCTCGTTGCATTCGGCGATGCGCAGGGGAGAGAGGTTGTCCCAATTTTTGGCCAGGTCCCAGTCATGGGCGATGCTGAGGTAGCGTGTGATGCAGTGGTCGAGGACGGCCAAGTACTGGCGCATGTGGGTGAGGTTGAACTTTGGCGAGGCGCTTTGCTGGTCGTTGAACATCAGGTGCAGGATGTTGGTGGAGGCGGCGGCGGCGGTAAGGGCGGGGCGTGGATCCGTGCGTTGCTTGAGGCAGTATTGGATGGTGTCCTCGGCGAGCTTGGCAGCGGAGGGAGTGAGTTCCGGGCGGGTGCCAACCTGGGGCTCGGTGAGGAAAAAGTGGAGGGCGTTGTAGTTGGCGTAATTGGCCGGATCGAGTTGATAGGCGAAGCGGAGTTTGTCTTCGGCTTGGCGGCGGAGGTGGCGCTTGAGGCCCGGGCTGGCGGGTGTGGGATTGGTGCGATCCGTGCCCGCCTTATTCAATTCGGTGAGCAGAGCCCCCAGGCGCTCGTCCAAGGTGAGTTTGGTATTGTTGGATCCGGCCTCGGTCTTGCCTGTGGCTGCGGTCGGAGTGAGGGACATGCCGGCTTCGAAGAAGGTGTCAATGGGACCCTGCATGGCCATGGCAATCACCTCGCCGTATGGGCTGCACCTGATGCCGAGCGGGTTCAATGGGGCGTTGAGGTCGGCATTGGCCGTCAGGCACCGCCCGGCCAACGCCGCTGCCAGCACGCCGGCACCGATGAGGCCGCTGGAAAGCAGAAGTGACTTG
>JBILFE010000067.1:0-9696 GCA_044351705.1 Luteolibacter sp.
CGACCCCACGGGGATCATCAAGAAGCCAATCCCGGACAAGACCGTGGTGTTCACTTTTGACGACAGCTGCCTTAGCAACGCGACGATCGCCGCCCCGATCCTCAAGAAGCATGGTTTTAGCGGCACGTTCTATATTTCGGACGCCTATGGGTTCCGCGATCGCAAGGACTGGTACATGACGTGGCGGCAGATCAAGGGCATGGCCGATGATGGCTTCGAGATCGGCAATCACACCCGGGGGCATGGGCAATTGTCGCATACGGATGAAGGCGGTCTCAAAGCCTATATCTGGACCCTTGAAGATTTGGCGATCGCCAACCGGATTCCCAGACCGACAACGCTCGCTTGGCCGTTCTATGTTGTTAATACGAAGTTCTATCCGCTCTTGGGCAGCTGGGGATATACTTTCGGACGCGGCGGCCATGGCCGCGTCTATCGACCCGCCGTGGACCATCCGTTGGACGCTCCATCGTTTGCTGTGGGCGGCGTGGGCATGACCATCGAGGGCTTCATCAGCGCGGTGCAACAGGCCACGGCCGGCCGGGTGGTGGTGCTCACTTTCCATGGCACCCCGGATATGGAACATGCCGGCGTCGGAACCGATCCGGATCTGTTCGAAGACATGGTCGAATACTGCAAGGCTAACAATTACCATGTCATCGCGATGCGCGACCTGGCCGAGTATATCGATACGGAGAAGGCGGCGAAACTGCCGCCGACCCAGCCGAAGCTTGAGAATCCCGGGCCGGAGTTACGGGTCAAGGACGACAAGCCATTTGTGCGCAGGAAGCGTGCGAGCCGGGGCTATGCGTTTCCCAGCGAACTGACCGGGCCATGGAAGATAAAAGAACTCTATCGTCTGAACCTGCCGGGTTCGGTATCTGGCGCCATCAATGGGTCCAAGATCACCCTCCATGTTCCCGCGTCCGCCAACGTGAAGGCGCTCGCTCCGGTATTTGAGCTGGGGCGCTTTGCCAAGGCGACGCCGCCATCCGGCACGGTGCGGGATTTCACCACGCCGCAAACCTATGCCGTCACGGCCCAGGATGGCTCCACTTATGACTATACCGTGCAGGCGGTGCCGACCGAAGTGCCCATGCATTTCACCTGGACGTCTAACAATCCCGGAGGCTTCGATGACGCCGCACAATGGAAAGATAATCTTGGTGCGGTTGCCGCACCTGCCACCAGCGGTTCTTCCGACACCATCCTTGATTTCTATATACCGGGGAAATACGCGGTGACGCGGGAAAGTGACGGAGATTTCGTGCTCAATCAGCTCAACTTCGGCACTGCTTTCCTGACCCTTGCCTCCAAAGGTCCTCTGGTGTTCGCCAAGAGCAAAGTTTATGGCACCTTGCCTTTCATGAACAGCCAGAGCCGGGCGATCGTCACGGTGAACGCGCCGATCAGGCTCGATGCGGATCTCACCTTCGATGGGATCAAAACCGATGACACCCGCGTGATCCTGCAGGGGGCCATCTCAGGCACCGGTGCCTTGATTAAGAACGGCACGCACATGGTCATCATCAGTAATGCGACTAACAGCTTTGGCGGCGGCACAATCGTCAATGACGGCACTGTCTCTTTCTCCAGCCAGGGGCTGGGCGCGGGACCTGTAAAGGTAAGCGATCATGGGGCGGTCGGCATCGGCGGAACCCCCGTGATGAATTCACTCACCGCCAACGGTGGCTCCGTCTTTACCGGCGGCAGAGGCACCTGGAGCGGACCGGTGAAACTGCTCGGAAATACCATCGTCAATTCGATCGAATTCCTGGAGTTCGATAACAAGAAAGAAGGAATCAGCGGACCTGGCGGCCTCACGATGACCGGGCAGCGCGTTGACCATGGAATCAAGTGCGGGTCGGTCAAACTTTCAGGGCGCAATACCTACACGGGAGTCACCAAGGTGGAAATGGGACTCATGGAAGTCATGTCGTCGCTCTATAACAATGAACCCGCCCGCTGGACCCCTGCGAGTATCATCGTCAACGGAGCGGCGGGAGAACTCCGGTTGCATGTCGGCGGGGCAGGGGAGTTCACCGCCGAACAGGCTGGAACCATGCTCAAAAACATCACCACCGGCGTCAACCAGAACGGCCTGATGGCCGGTGCCACCTTCGGCCTGGATACGACCAAGGCCACGACGGTGCAGGAACTTTCCGGCACGATCACGGATTCCAAAGGTCCGGGCGGCGGCAGTGTGTCGCTCAAGAAATGCGGCGCGGGAACCTTGAAACTATCAGGTGCCAACACCCACAGTGGCCAGACCATCATCCCCGGCGGCACCCTGTGCGTCGATTCGTTCAACAGCGTGGTGAAGGGTAAAGCCAGCAGCAGTCTGGGTGCGCCTAAAACCGACGCCGATGCCGAGATCATGATCAGTGGCGGCAGCACCCTGATCTATACCGGCAAGGGCGAGACCACCGACCGGAACCTCAACCTGCCCGGCGCTGGCGACACCATCACCCTGGATCAATCCGGCACCGGCCTGCTGAAACTGACCAGTGCCTTCGTGATGTCCGGCTTTGCCGAAAGCAAAACCATCGTTCTGGCCGGTTCCAGCGCGGGCACCGGCGAACTCGCCTTCCAGATCGACAACGTCTATGACCGCAAGGACAAGGCGTTCACCTCGCTCACCAAATCCGGCACCGGCACCTGGACGCTGTCGGGCAAAAACACCTACACCGGCCCGACGACGGTGAACCAAGGCACGCTGTCGTTCACGAATGCACAGGGCCTGGGTGATAAGACGGAAGTGTCGGTTGCCGACGGTGCGACGCTTGCCTTGAACTTCAAAGGAGAAATGCACATTTCCAAACTCACACTCGATGGCAAACTCCAACCTGCCGGCACCTACAGTGCGGCGACCGCTCCCAAGTTCATCAAGGGTGAGGGGAGTTTGAAGAACGACGGAAAATGAGAACCGGGCACTTGATGACTGCGGAGCAAACGAACAGAATACGCCCTAACAACAAATACACCATGAAACGAAAAGCAATCACCATGATAAAACTAACGGGAATGAAAATGATGGGTGCCATGCTTCTGTCTGGAGCGACGATTGGCTGGGCAGCGGCCGCAACCCCCGATGATCCCACCGGGATTATCAAGAAGCCCATCCCGGACAAGACCGTGGTGTTCACCTTCGACGATGGCTGTGCCAGCAATGCGACGATCGCCGCCCCGTACCTCAAGAAGCATGGTTTTGGCGGCACGTTCTATGTTTCGGACGCCTATGGGTTCCGCGAGCGCAAGGACTGGTACATGACGTGGCGGCAGATCAAGGGCATGGCCGATGACGGCTTCGAGATCGGCAACCACACCCGCGGCCATGGTATGTTATCGTTGACCGATGAAGGTGGTCTTCAGGCCTATGTGTGGACCCTGGAAGACGAGGCTATCGCCAACCGGATCCCCAAAACCACCACCCTCGCCTGGCCGTTCTATATTGTTAATACGAAATTCTATCCGCTCTTAAGCAGCTGGGGATATACTTTCGGACGCGGCGGCTATGGCCGTGTCTATCGACCCGCCGTGGACCACCCGCTGGACGTCCCGTCGTTTGCTGTGGGCGGCGTGGGCATGACCATCGAGGGCTTCATCAGTGCGGTCCAACAGGCCACGGCCGGCCGGGTGGTGGTGCTCACATTCCATGGTACGCCGGATTTGGAACATGCCGCTTGCGGAACCGATCCGGATCTGTTCGAAGACATGGTCGATTACTGCAAGGATAATAATTACAATGTCATCGCCATGCGCGACCTGGCCCAGTACATCGATACGGAAAAAGCGGCGAAACTTCCCCCCACTCAGGAGAAGCTCGCCAATCCCGGTCCTGAGCTGCGGGTCAAGGACGACAAGCCCTTCGTCCGTAGGAAGCGTGAGCTGAGAGGTTACACCTTCCCCGTTGAACTCACGGCTGCCTGGACGTGCAAAGAGATCTATCGTTTGCGCTTGCCGGATTCCGTCTATGCTGCCGTCAACGGTACCACCCTCACGCTTTTTGTTCCTGAGTCCACCGATGTGAAGGCGCTCGCTCCGACCTTTGACCTGGCGCGTTTTTCCACCGCGAATCCGCCCTCGGGCACGGCCAGGGACTTCACCAAACCGCAGACCTATACCATCACTGCCCAAGATAAATCGACCAAGGATTATGTCGTGCAGGTGGTCAAGACCCCGGCACCCATGTACTATACCTGGGCATCGAATAAGCCCGGCAAGTTAGACGACGCCGCTCAATGGAAGACCAACCTGGGTACGGCTGTGGCACCTGCCCCAGGCGGCAATTCAGATGCCATCCTGAATTTTTATGCGGGTGGCAATTACGAAGTGACTCGTGAAGCGGCGGATGATTTTGTGCTCAACCAGCTCAATATCGGCAGCTCGGCCCTGACGCTGATTTCGAAAGGCACACTGGTATTTGCCAAGAGCAAAACGCATGGCGCCTTGCCCTGCATGAACAGCCAGAATCGCGCGGAGGTCACCCTCAAGGCACCGCTCAGGCTCGATGCCGATTTCACCATCGACGGGCTCGAAACCGATGATACACGCGTGTTCCTGCCGGGTGCCATTTCCGGCACGGGTGGCTTGATCAAGAACGGCCCACACACGGTTTACGTCAGCAATGCTAACAACTCCTACAGTGGCGGAACCACCATCAATGACGGCTGCCTGGCCATCAATCCGAAGGGGATTGGCACGGGTCCTGTCACGGTCAATAAAGGCGGGGTCATCAGTTTCGGCGGCGCCCCGGTGACCAACGCGCTCACTTCTAACGGTGGATGTTTTTCCGGTGGTGGCGAGGCCTGCTGGAGCGGGCCCGTGAAGTTGAATGCGGACACCAAGATCGACACGAACGAACGCTTGGAGTTCAATAACAAGGAAGGCGGCATCAGCGGATCCGGCGGCATCACCCTGACCGCGCAGAAGGCCGGGCATGGGTTCAAGAGCGGGACGCTCAAGCTGGTCGGACGCAACACCTACACAGGAGTCACCAAGGTTGAGGCGGGAGTCCTGGAAGTCGTGTCGTCACTCTACAACAATGATGTCACTTGCTGGACCCCGGCCAATATCAGCGTCAATGGGGCGGCAGGTGAACTGCTGTTGCATGTCGGCGGACCAGGTGAATTCACCGCCGCGCAGGCCGGAACCATGCTTGAAAACATCGCCACCGGCGTCAATAAAAACGGTCTGATGGCCGGTGCCACCTTCGGCATGGATACGGGCAAGGCCACGACGGTGCAGGAGCTTTCCATCACGATCACGGATTCCGAAGGTCCGGGCGGCGGCAGCGTGCTGATCAGGAAAAGCGGCGCAGGAACATTGAAGATTTCTGGCGCAAACACCTACACCGGCAGGACCATCATCACCGGCGGCACCCTCAGCATCGATTCGTTCAACAGCGTGGCCAAACGCAAACCCAACAGCAGCCTGGGCGCGCCGAAAACCGACGCCGATGCCGAGATCATGATCAGTGGCGGCAGCACGTTGATGTATACCGGCAAGGGTGAAACCACCGACCGCAACCTCAACTTTCCCGGTGGCGGCGATACCATCACTCTGGATCAATCCGGCACCGGCCTGTTGAAATTCACCAACCCCTTCGTGATGTCTGGCTTTGCCGAAAACAAAACCATCGTGCTCTCGGGCTCCAGCGCAGGCACCGGCGAACTCGCCTTCAACATTGACAACGTCTATGACCGTAAGGACCAGGCGTTTACCTCGCTCACCAAATCCGGCACCGGCACCTGGACGCTCTCGGGATCTAACACCTATACAGGTCCGACGACGGTGACGAAGGGCACACTGTCGTTCACGAATGCGCAGGGCTTGGGCGGGAAGACCGAGGTCTCGGTTGCCGACGGCGCCATGTTGGATCTCAACTTCACGGGCGAGATACACATCAGCAAGCTCACTCTTGATGGAAAACTCCAAACTGCCGGCATCTACAGCGCGGCGACCGTTCCCAAATTCATCAAAGGGAAAGGGATTCTGAAAATCGAGGAAAAATGAAGACCGGACGATTGTAGCGGCGGTCTATGACCGCCGATGACCACGAACCGCCAATGAATCGCATCGCCGACCAGCGCCATCTCATTGACAGCGACGCTCCTAGAGCGCCGCTACAATGCCGCGCTTTCGCATGCGACGCTCCTAGAGCGCCGCTACAATGCCGCGCTTTCGCATGCGACGCTCATAGAGCGCCGCTACAATGCCGCGCTTTCGCATGCGACGCTCCTAGAGCGCCGCTACAATGCCGCGCTTTCGCATGCGACGCTCCTAGAGCGCCGCTACAATGCCGCGCTTTCGCATGCGACGCTCCTAGAGCGCCGCTACAATGCCGCGCTTTCGCCCCCAGGCTATGGCTCGCGCGCTTGGTGGTGGTGATGGCTGTGCTCGCGCCGCTGGCCCCGGCGCGAGCCTCCTGGTTCATTCGCAACTGGCAGTCCGACGAGGGATTGCCGGATAATACGGTGATGGGGATCACCCAATCGCCCGACGGTTTCATGTGGCTGACCACCAAGACGGCCTTGGTGCGTTTCGACGGCGTGCGGTTCCGGCCGTGGCCGGTGACGGCGGAGGGAGCATCGGCGGGCGCCTGCAAGGAACTGTTAGCCGACCGGCGCGGACGCATCTGGGTTGCGAAGGATCACGGGGTGGTGGTGCGTGTGGACCAGGGGCACGCGACGACGGTGGTCGGCGCGGAACACGCTTGGGGGGACATCGGCAAACGGGTCATGGTCGAAGACGCCGAAGGTGCCGTATGGGTGGCCTACGACGGCGGCGAGGTCTTGCGCATTCAGGACGGGCAGGTGCGTTCTTTCACCGAGGCGGACGGCTTGCCCACGGGTGGCCGCTGCCACTTGACGGTGGATGGGATGGGCTTGCTGTGGTTTTCCCGGGGGGATTGGGTGGGAGTCTTTCGGGATGGAAAATTCCGCCCGCTGCGGGAGTTGTCGGCCCGGTTCATCACCGGTTGCCGTGCAGGAGGGATCTGGGGTTATAAGGACGGGCAAATCTGGCGGTTCACCGAGGGCGGTGCCACGGTCATACTGGGCGCGTTGCCGGCTGATACGCTCTTGGTAACCCCGACGGCATTTCACGAAGACCGTGACGGCTTCCTGTGGCTCGGAACCAGGGAGGCGGGGTTGTTCCGCTTCGATCACGCGGGTGTGCCGACAGCGGCCATGTCCCAACAAACCATCGTCTCCCTTGCGGACGACCGGGAGGGCAATTTGTGGGTCGGCACGCGCGGCGGCGGCCTGAGCCGATTGACGCCCGGTGTCGTGGAGCTGTTAGCCATCAGTTCCGCCACCTCGTTGACGCCGGTGGGCTCCATCTGTCAGGATGCCGCCGGGTTGCTGTGGGCGGTCCTGTGGCCAAACGGGGAAGTCTTGCGCAACGCGGGCCAAGGCTGGACTCCCATGTCTGCCAAAGATGGATGGTCCATTCCCCTCTCCCAATGCGTGGCCGCAGATGTCCAAGGTGGCGTCTGGCTCGGCACTCAATACTATGGCTTGCACCACTGGCATGATGGGGCGGTGTCCGACAGCCTGGATGCCGAGCACGGCCTGGGCGTTAACCGCAACGGCACGGCCGCCAATCAGGTCAACGCGCTGCTGACGACCCCCTCCGGCGAGGTTTGGATTGGCCCCAACGGACCGGATGGACCACGGCAGGTCTTGCAATGCCGGCGCGCCGGGCAGCTCGAAACGTTCCATCTGCCACTCGACAGCGGGGCGGTGAACGCCATGGCCATTGACGCCGCCGGCGACTGCTGGGCGGCAACCACCAAGGGGCTGCTGCTGCGGGTGCGCGACAAGGTCCTGACCAACGAAACCGGGAAGACGTTCGCGGGGGCGGGCGCGATCCGCTGTTTGTTAGGCACGGCGGACGGCAGCTTGTGGATCGGCTATGGCGGCCAGGGCCTGGGGCGGCTCAAAGCCGGCCGCTTCAGCCACTACCGGATGGAGCACGGGCTGCGCGACGATTATCTCTCTAACATTCTTCCGGACGGGCACGGCCGGCTGTGGTTTGCGGGCAACCGTGGCATTTTCAGCGTGCGCAAAAAGGCACTGGATGACTTTGCGGACGGGCGGGCCATGGGGATTTGGTCGGTGGCCTACGGGCGCAACGATGGCTTGTCACAATTGCAGGCCAGTTCCGACGCTTGGCCGGGCGCGCAGCGCGGTGCCGATGGTCGCTTGTTCTTCGCGATGCAGGCTGGTGTGGCCGTCGTGGATGCGGACAACGTCAAGGAGAACCTGCAGCCGCCGCCGGTGGTTATCGAACAGGTGACGGTCAACGGCAAAATCGTGGCAGCTTACGGAGCGGGTGGGACCCTGGCAGCCGCGGATTCCGCCGCAGCGCTTGAGCTGTGCCAGGGCGATGCGCACCTGCACCTTGCACCCGGCCAGCGGCAAATCGAGTTTGATTTCACGGCGTTGACGTTCACCAAACCGTCGAGCATCTGGTTCAAATACCGGCTGCACGGCTTGGACACGACTTGGGTTGAGGCCGACACCCGGCGGGTGGCCACCTATGCGCAAGTTCCGCCCGGGCACTATCGGTTTCAAGTGCTCGCCTGCAACAGCGATGGCGTTTGGAACGAAACCGGCGCGACGCTGGATCTCATCGTCGAGCCATACTGGTGGGAGACGGTTTGGTTCCGCGTGGCCGGCCCGCTGACGGCCGCCGGACTGTTGTCGACCGCGATCATCCTGGGTTGGCGGCGACGCCAACGCCGCCGGATCGAGCGGCTGGAAATGCAGCAGGCCACGGAACTCGAGCGTGCCCGCATTGCCCGCGACATTCACGACGATCTCGGCGCGACCTTGACACATATTGTCATGTTGAGTGATTCGACCAGCGAGCTCGCACCGTCACCCGCGGGCAGCCTGGGGAAAATCCACCAAGTGGCGCTGGCCATGACGCAAACGATGGATGAAATCGTCTGGGCGGTTAATCCACACCATGACCGCTTCGACCAACTGGCGATGTACATCGATGCGTACGCTCAGGAATATCTCGATGCGTCCGGCTTGCAGTCGTGTGTGGATTTTCCGGACCCGTTGCCGCACCAGCCGATTTCGGCCCAAGTGCGGCACAACCTGTTTCTCGCGTTCAAGGAGGCGCTGAACAATCTCGTCCGCCATGCCGGCGCAAGGCAGGTGCGGATCTGCCTCACCGTGCAGCCGGATGGATTTTCCTTGAGCGTCGAGGATGACGGTGCGGGCTTCAGCGTCGATGCCTCCGCTGCCCCCCGCGCCGACACCGGCAACGGCTTGGCCAACATGCGTGCGCGGTTGACTGCGGTGGGCGGGCACTGTAGCGTGGACAGCGTGCCGGGGCGCGGCACGCGGGTGGTCTTTGAATTACCCTGGGAATCCATAAATCATGAAAATCCTCGTTTCCATCGTTGAAGACCACGAACCGCTGCGCCAGATTCTGGCCGAGTGGATCGGCCAGGATCCGGACATGCAACTGGGGCGCACCTATCCGGATGCCGAATCCGCGCTGGTCGACCTGCCCCAAAACCCCGCCGACGTGGTGTTGATGGACATCAACCTGCCCGGGAAGAGCGGCATCGAATGCGTGCGCCAGCTCAAACCGTTGCTGCCAGCCACGCAGTTTGTGATGGTGACCGTCTACATGGATGCCGACCGGATCTTCAAGGCTTTGGCGGCCGGTGCC
>JBILFE010000707.1:0-2543 GCA_044351705.1 Luteolibacter sp.
CCGCGCCCCAAGCCGAAGTCGTGTGGCAGCAAATCGGCGAGGCCCACGGTGTCGTCGGTCTGGCGGCGGTCAAGGGCAAGCTGTTTGCGGCCACTTCGGCTAACAAACTACAGGTATCTGACCCTGCCGTCACGCCGGTGGTATGGAAAGAAATCGGCGAGACGCCCGGCGGCGTGGTGGCGATGGGGGTGGCCGAGGGCAAACTGTTTGCCTCCACCTCCACCCGCTCTGGCACTCTTCACATGCGTGAGGCGCTTGATACCGCTGCCGCCTGGCAACACATCGGCCATTGCTGGTGTTGTGTCGGCATGGCCGGCACGGCGGCCACCCCGGGCATGATTTACGGCGCCATCGTCGTGCACAACGGCGCGGCCGGCACGGCCGAGTCGATCATGGTGCGGGCCACCACAGCCTCCGATGTGCCGTGGGGTACTAACAAAACAACCGCCCGCCCGCCGCTGGGCATTCTTGCGTTTGCCGAGGTAGCTGGCAAATTCTATGCGGCCACCCGGGAGGACGTTCTTTTTGTGCGCGACGTGACCCGGGCCGACGAGCCATGGAAGGCGATAGGTGACGCTGCGGGAGTCACCATCCTCGCGGGTGGCGACGGCAAGCTGTTTGCCACCACCAAGACCGGCAGGCTCCTGATGTGGGCGCCTAAATAACAATTTTCATATATGAACACCCCAAACAAACCACTGACACGCTACCTAGCCGGCGGCGGCATTTCACTGCTGCTGTCCATCACCAGCCAGGCCGCGGACCCCGGCGCCAAGGACCTGGACGCGGCCATCACTTCCGGCAACCTCGCCGCCTACGCCGCCAATCTAACCACCTGGCTGGGCGCCAAAGTGCCGGCTGATGCCAGCGGCATCACGGAAGACGGCTTGAAAGCCCTGCTCAAGGACCCGGCGCTCAATGCCGCGCTGACCCAGCGCCAGCTCATCACCAAATTCGGCGCCGCCAACCTAACCACTTTTGCCAAGGCCAATCCGGACAACTCCAAATTCCTGGGCTGGCTGCTGCACAACACGCACGCGATGGAGATGTGTCTGGAGGCTGCCACGCCCACCGGCCTCAGGGCCCGCGAGGAAAACTCTTGGACGTTGCCCATCGCCACCTTGGAGTTGTGGCAGAAACTCGCCGCCGTCGATCCGGAGGCCAAGGAGGGCATCTATCTGAAGCTGGCGATGGCCACCGCCCTGTTTCCGCCCGGCAGAGTCAACATCGGCGCCGGGGGCGCACCCGCCGCAGCAGACCCGCTGGTCCGTTACAACCATTTCAAGACGGCATACAAGAACAAGGAGCTGGTGCCGAGCTTCGCCAAGCTAACAGTTTGGGATTACACCAAGATTGTTTCCTCGGGTGCCTCCGATGACGACCTCGCTTGGGGCCGCGAGATGATCCGCACATTCCGCCCGGACCTTGGCGCCACTGAGATGGTGGTGGACATGACCGGTCTGGTCTGGCGCAGAAATTCCACCGTGCCTTACTCCAACATGAAAACCGTGCTGCAGGGCGGCGGCAAGTGCGGCCCGCGTTCGTCGTTCGCCGTCTTCATCAACCACGCCTGCGGCATTCCGGCCATCGGCGTGGGCCAACCGGCTCATGCCTGTGTCGCCTGGCGCGGCGTCGACGGCGTCTGGCGCGTCGGCTATGGCAAAGGCTGGGGCGCTTCCCGGCTCGACGGCCTAACAGGTCCGGAGTTTGTCGAGGGCTCGGCCGCGCGCGCGCAGGTGGCCCGGTTCTCACTGGTCGAGCATCTGCGGTGGCTGACAACCGGCCTGCCCGACAAAGCGCAGTTTAACGCGGTGATGACGATCATCCAAAAAGTCGCCAAGGATGGCCCGGACACCAAGGTTGACATGAACGCGTCGCTCAAGCCTGAAGAGGCGAACGCCGACCCCGGGGTGGAAGCGGCAAAACCCGGCGCGCCGGTCGGTAAGAAGGACACCAGCACCACCGCGCCGGCGGGACCTATCAAGCCGGTCAATGACGTCCTGCATGTGAGTGCCGGTGCCTACATCAAGCAAGAGGGGCAAGCGGCGTTCGGCGGCCCGAGCCTTATTCTCCAGGATTGTTTCACCGGTGGCAAGCAGGTCTATTTCCCGCAGCAACTGGCATTTTGTTGGGTGGAATACGCCATCGATGCACCCGCGGCGGGCAAATATGCACTCACCATGAAGACTGCGGCGGTCAACGATGGGC
Source organism: Luteolibacter sp. (assembly GCA_044351705.1). GTDB lineage: Bacteria > Verrucomicrobiota > Verrucomicrobiia > Verrucomicrobiales > Akkermansiaceae > Luteolibacter. Next base: position 2,209 of record JBILFE010000707.1, read on the forward strand.
AGTTCCTGCAAGTCGGGTCCGATGCTTTTAACGCTGTTAGCCTGGTGCGGGTCCCCATGACCCACGGCCTGTGGGCCACCACCGCTCCGGTGGATGTGAAGCTGGTGCAAGGCGTCCAAAACCTGCGGGTGACGGTTGTTCCCGGCCAACGCGGAGTGGCGCTGCATTCGTTTGAGTTGAAGGCCAAAACCCAGTAAAAGCCCTGTCCGAGCGTGACCGCTCGTAGGCGCATTCGTTAGAATGCGTCTGGATCAGGGGGTGGCGCACGCTTCCAGCGTGCCGCCTGCCGCATCATGCGGCAGGTTCTTCCTTTCCCCCCCCCCGCGCTCTCACGA
>JBILFE010000708.1:0-2539 GCA_044351705.1 Luteolibacter sp.
CTTGCCGCAGACCAGCACCGCGCCATAACCGCCCGGGCCTGGATTGCCCTTGCAGCCGCCGTCCGTATGAATCACCACCCGTTGCATCCGGCGCAGAATCAGGCAGGAGGCCGCACTTGCCAAGCCCGGAAAAATAAAGCATACGCCGGGTTAGGGCTTGGGGAGGGCCGGGCCCTTGCGGATCCAGCCCATCGGTTGGCCGAGTGGCAGCAACGTGCGTCCGAAGTAGCTGTTGAGAAAAACCGCCCCGGCGGCGTAGAACCCGAGCAGGGAGATGAGCAATTCCGACCACGCCGCGAGTTGGTGACTGAGATCGCCCAGCGGCGTGCCTTTTTTCAAGATGCTGATGGCAAGCGTGGGCAACAGGATGTTGATGAGCACCAGGATGGCGGCAAACACCTTGTTAGCTTCAAAGGCGGCAATCATGATGAAAACCGAGAAGATGCCGTAGCCGATGCAGGCAAAAGCGAGTTGTTTGGGGTCGGCGGCGTCCGCGACTTTTCCGAACCATCCGAGGCTTGTGGCCCAATGCATGGCCACCGCCACCCAGAACAGACCGTAGGCGCCCAACACGATGGCTCCAAAGTAGTTGTTCTTGCGGAAATCGATGGTGGATGCCCAAATCTGCGCCAGCGAGCCTAAAAACAACGCCCACGGAATCAGATAGGTCACGCCGCTGGTCCAGCCCATCTTCTGGGATGCTGCGACAAAGGTGACCATGGCCAATCCAAACACGCCCAGCGCGGTCGGATCGGATAACACAATCTTGGTTTCGGTGACGGGAGGGGGCGTTTGCGGCGACATGGGCGGGGTCTTAAGGACAATCCGGCCCGCCGCACAAGAAATTTATTACGGAAAATTTCCGGGCGGGTGGCGGCAAAATGGCCATTCCATTTGCATTCAACAGCGGGTTGTGTATAGTCCGCAGCGACTAAGCGCCCCCCCCAAACATCATGAGCACACTCGTCCAAAAGCCAGCACCCGACTTCAAAGCCACCGCCGTTGTTGACGGCCAGTTCAAGGATATCAACCTCAGCAGCTACCGCGGCGAGAAATACGTCGTGCTGTATTTCTATCCGCTCGATTTCACGTTTGTGTGCCCGACCGAGATCATTGCGTTCAACGACAAGGTCAAGGAGTTTGAAAAACGCAACGCCGTCATTCTGGGGGTCTCGGTGGACAGCCAGTACACCCACCTGGCCTGGATCAACACCCCGCGCAAACAAGGCGGTCTCGGCGGCCTCGACTACCCGCTGGTTTCCGATCTAACCAAAAAGATCGCCACCGACTACGGCGTGCTCACTGCGGACGGGGCGGTCGCCCTGCGCGGTTTGTTCCTCATCGACCGCGAAGGTCTCGTCCGTCACGAACTCGTCAACGATCTGCCCATCGGCCGCAGCGTCGACGAGGCGCTGCGCGTGCTCGACGCACTCCAACACTTTGAGGTGCACGGCGAAGTGTGCCCGGCCAACTGGCATGCCGGCGACCAAACGATGGTGCCCGACCCGCAGGGTTCGCTGAAGTACTTCCAAATGGCCAACGAGTAAGGCGGAGACCGCGACAAGCCGTCGCGGAGAACCGCGGCGGCTTGCGGGAGTGATGGATTGCATCACATGGCGAATTCGGCCACATGCGGTTTCACCAACGATTGGTAGTCGTTCCAGCTCATCCGAACGAGCTCGGTGTGGGAGCCGGCATTGAACACAATGTCGGGTTCGACCGCGAGTTCGGGTGAGATGTAAACCGACATGTCGTAGAGATTGCCGAAGGGCGGCATCGCGCCGGCTTCGCAGTCGGGGAAGCATTGTTTGAATTCATCCTCGCGCGCCAGCCGGACGTCGTCGCATCCGGTCAAGCCCCGCAAGTCTTGCACCTGCACCCGCCGGTTCGCCGGCAGCACGGCCATCGCCAATGCGCCGTCGATGACGACCATCACGGTTTTCGCCAGGCCGCCGCCCGGGATGTGGGCCGATTGAGCCACTTCCTGAGCCGTGAAGGCAGGCGAATGCCGGATGGTGATATATCTAACATTTCTCTCGTCGAGATAATTTTTCAGGGATTTCGCAAGCATGGTATTTTTCTCGCTTTCCAGTTGCGGGCACGGCGTGCGCGCCCGTGGTTGGTCATGAGTCGTGGCGCGCGGCCACGGAGTGGTCCCCTCCCCTGAGCCCGCTGCGGGCGAAGCCGCGCGGCGAGCGCCGGAGGGGACTTGTTCAGAGTGAGTTGCGGGTTGCCATGGTCACCTCCAATCCGGTTGTTTTTGCAGTCGGGTGACAGATACGTCGGCAATCAGGCGATGTCAAACCGGGCGATGCATGGAGCGGGTCTGGTTTTGCGCTTGACGGTGGGGACGCCGGGTAAGCAGGGTGCGCTCCGCCAAGGATCGGACTGTTGGCAGTCCGCGGAATCAAGCTATGCCCCGGATTGTTCAACTCCTGTTTGTGCTGCTGGTCATCGCGTTGGGAGCGGTCGGGGTGCATCGCTTGAGTTTCAACGTGGACCTGGTCAATTTGCTGCCGCCCGGGTTGCCTGGGGTGGC
>JBILFE010000711.1:0-2536 GCA_044351705.1 Luteolibacter sp.
CTACAACATTGGCGGCAACAATGAGCGCACCAACATGGAGATTGTCACAACCCTGTGCCAATTGAGCGCCGACGCCTTTGCCCAGGATCCAACCTTGCGGCAACTCTATCCGGACTGCCCGGCCGCACGCGGTCTGCACCCGCAAACCCTCATCACCCACGTGACCGACCGCCCGGGCCATGACCGCCGCTACGCCATCAATGCCGGCAAGGCCAAACGCGAACTCGGCTATCAACCCCGGGAAACCTTGCACAGCGGACTGGCCAAAACCGTCGCTTGGTATCTCCATAACCCGGACTGGTGGACGGCCGTGATGGATGGCTCGTATCGCGAGTGGATCGGGCAAAATTACCAGGCCAGAATCTAACATTATAAATCTAACCACAAACACCATGAAAGGCATCATCCTCGCCGGCGGATCCGGCACCCGTCTCTATCCGAGCACCATGGCGGTGAGCAAACAATTGCTGCCGGTGTATGACAAGCCGATGGTATATTACCCGCTGTCGGTATTGATGCTGGCCGGCATCCGCGACATTTTGGTGATTTCCACTCCGGAGGATCTGCCGCTCTACCGCCGCCTGCTGGGTGATGGTTCGCGCTTTGGCATCTCCCTTGCGTACGCCGAGCAGGCACGCCCTGAGGGATTGGCGCAAGCGTTTCTCATTGGCGAGGAATTCATCGCCAATGCGCCCTGCGCGATGGTGCTCGGCGACAACTTGTTTTACGGCCAGGGATTCTCCGCCAAGCTCAAGACCGCCGTTGCCCGCACCACAGGGGCCACTGTTTTCGGCTATGAGGTCCACGATCCGCAACGCTTCGGTGTCGTCGAGTTCGACGCCAGCGGCAAAGCCATTTCCATCGAGGAAAAACCCCAGGCTCCCAAATCCCAATATGCCGTCACCGGCCTCTACTTTTATGATCGCGATATCGTCACCATCGCCAAGGGCGTCAAGCCCTCCGCCCGCGGCGAACTGGAAATCACCTGTGTCAACCGTGCCTACCTCGAACGCGGCGACCTTCACGTTGAACTCCTCGGCCGGGGTCACACCTGGCTCGACACCGGCACCCACGAATCACTGCTGGAAGCATCCCAGTTCGTCCGCACCATCGAACATCACCAAGGTTATAAAGTGGCCTGTCTCGAGGAAATCGGCTGGCGCAACGGTTGGATGGATGCCACCCAACTCGCTGCCGCCATCGCCGCTCTTGGCAAAGCCCCCTACGCGGATTACCTGCGCTTGTTGCTGGCGGCGGGCCGCTGAATATTTAGCCATCTTATATCTTTATATATGATCTTATTACTCGGAGCCAGCGGATACATCGGTCAGGCCTTTAACGCCGCACTTGAAAAGCGTGGCGCGGCATTCATCACCCTCGCGCGGTCACAGGTGGATTACACCCGTTTTCAACCGCTCTATGATTTCCTCAAGGCTAACAAGCCATCATTCATCGTCAATGCCGCCGGATATACCGGCAAACCCAATGTCGATGCTTGTGAGATAGCCAAGGCCGACACCTTGCATGGCAACACCCTTTTTCCGCAGGCGCTGGCGCATGCCTGCGCGGTGTTGGATATTCCGTGGGGGCACGTCTCGTCCGGCTGCATCTTTGCCGGTTGCCAGGTGGATACGGGCCACGGCTGGGTCACGGAAAAGGACATGAGCCAACCGCAAGTCCGCGAATTGGCCAGGAATTCGCCACAACAACTGCGTGGCTTTGATGAATCCATGACACCCAACTTCACCTTCCGCGATCCGCCGTGCAGCTTCTACAGCGGCACCAAAGCCCTCGCTGAGGAAGTCATCAACGGTGTTGCTAGGAATTATATTTGGCGCCTGCGCATCCCATTCGATGAGATTGACAATCACCGCAATTACCTCTCAAAAATCCAGCGCTATGCCAAAGTCTACGATAATCTCAACTCGCTTTCGCATCGTGCCGACTACGTCAATGCCTGCCTTGACCTGTGGTTCCAACAGGCCGCCTTTGGCACTTACAATGTCACCAATCCGGGCTTTGTCTCCACCGCCGAGGTCGTGGATATGATCAAAGCCATCCTCAAACCCAAACGCGATTTTGTATTCTGGGAAAACGACGCTGAATTCTACAACAAGGGAGCGACAACCCCCCGCTCGAATTGCATCATGAATTCCGCCAAACTATTGCAAGCCGGCATCGCCATGCGTCCGGTTCACGAGGCCCTCGCCGCCGCCTTGCATGACTGGAAGATCGAGGCCTGAGCGCACGTTGCCAGCCACACCCAAAAACCATCAATCACGCATTCATCACCCGATGCCCCATGATTGTTAGAACACACCCCCGACTTATGCCATGACCAACCCATGTGAGTCACAACCCGCAAGCGAAATGCCGCCACTCATGATATTGTGCGGCGGCAAGGGAACCCGGCTGCGTGATGTGACCGAGTTGTTGCCAAAACCCATGGTACCCATCGGTGAACAACCGATCGTGTGGCATATCATGCGCAGTTACGCCGCGTTCGGCGTCAAACGCTTCATCCTTTGTCTCGGTT
>JBILFE010000710.1:0-2536 GCA_044351705.1 Luteolibacter sp.
AGCAAGCCTGCCCCGCCAGAAAATTCGTCATGAAATAAACCCGAAACGAAGACGACTTTGTAGTGCCTTTTGAAACGAATCCCTGCAACATCAAGGCCTACAGCCTCATGATAAGAAACTTGGGCTAATCCCCCCGCGTTCTCTTGAATCTATCTTCGTCTTCCGTTTAGGATTTAATGCTTGAAATTTAGTGCTTTTCCCACCCCCCCCGCGTTCTCACCAGCGCGCCTACCAAGAACGCGCGTTCACACCGCCGGGATGATCGGCCAGGGGAAGCCGGTGGTGGTGGCAATCCGGCGGTCGCTGCGCTGAGATTCGTGGCACACATTCATGGGATAGCGCGCCACTGGCATGGCGCATGATCAACATGGTGTTGTCATCCGCTTCCACCTTGATCTCGCCTTGGTCCGCACAGTGTCGCGTCGGGGTGACGATGCCGGTCATGCCAACCACTTCCGTCACCGGCCCGAGCAGTCCCGTCAGTGTTGTGACGTTATACACGCCGAGGTCATACAGGCAACCGCCGCCTTGTTGATAGAACCACGCCGACCAGTCGGGGCCGCCATGAACCGGAACTGCGGTGTGATCACCACCACCGGGGCCTGCCAAATCCGCAGGCCCTTGGTCTTGGCCAGGTCCAACAGCTCCCTGCCTTGCGCCACGGTGGGGGCCATCGGTTTCTCGCTCCACACATGCCTGCCGGCCTGCAATCCAGCCTTGTTGACGGCATAGTGCGACGGCATCGAGGTGATGTTGACCAGCAGGTCAAAGCCCACCCTAAGGAAATCCCGGCGTTCAATGGCTTGATGGTTCATGGGGTGGTCATGGGTGTGAGATGTTTCTGCGGCGCGCGGTCGAACCTGAAATCCGATGTTTATACCCTGCAGTCGGAATAGAAACCACGGATTACACGGATTACACGGATTTTTTGGTTTGGAATTTTCACCATTTAGACTTCGGAGAAGTTACAAATGGAACCCATCTTAATCCGTGAAATCCGTGTAATCCGTGGTCGATCTAACCAATTGGCATACCCCCCCCGGTTTTCTGAGTGAAGCTGCGCAGCAACAGGATGCGGCGCGGGGGCGGCCGATCACAAGGCAAAATCATGTCCGATGTTTATCCGACATGACAGGCCGCAGGGAACATGAGAAGAACCCTGCGCGCTATGGCAACCCGCTCACAGTGCCTTCCTCACCTACCCATCACCCCAATGACCCCAAATACAATGATCACAACCACCACCCTGAGAAACCTGATCACATCCGGCATGACCTGGGCCGCTCTGGCCACCGGCGGCCTGGCCGCGGAACCGGAGTTCGCCCTGCATGATGGCGACCGGGTGGTGCTGCTCGGCGACAGCATCACCGAACAGAAACTCTACACCTCCTACCTCGAAGCCTATACCCTGACCCGCTTTCCAAAACAAAAGTTCTCCTTTTTCGGTCGCGGCTGGGGCGGCGACACCGCGTGGTTGCGGATGCGCTCGTTCCCCGACGAAAAGGCGCTGCATGCCGCCGAGGGCGATGCCCAACAAAAGCTCATCGAGGCCTCAGTGGACGACCCGCTCAACCGTGACGTGGTGGCCGTCAAGCCAACGCTGGTGATGATCAACTTCGGCATGAATGACCATAACTACGAGCCGTTCCGCGAAGACATCTTCAAAACCTATATCCGCAGCCAGACGCATCTGGTCAAGACGCTCACCAAGAATGGTGCCCGCGTGGTGTTGCTCACGCCGCAGCCGATCGAAAACCGCTGTGGTAATCCGTCCGCCGACGCCCGCAACCGCTCGCTTGACAAGTTTGCCGCGGGCCTCAAGGAAGTGGCCGCCAAGGAAGGTGCGACCTTTGTCAACCAATTCGATCCTTACATGGCCATCATGCAACGCGAGCATGCGCTGGATGCGAACGCCTGCATCGGCGGCGGTGATGAAGTCCACCCCGCCCCGGTCGGCCACACCCTGATGGCCTCAATCATCCTCCAACAACTCAACGCCCCGGCGCTGGTCTCCAGCGCCAGCTTCGATGTGGCCGCCGACCAGAGCGTCAAGCTGGTAAGCGCTGCAAAATGCGCCGTGACCAACGTGAAGTTCCAAAAGAACAAGCTCAGCTTCGAGCGTGCCGACGAGTGTCTGCCGATGCCGGTGGATGAGCGGGCGATGGCCGCCTTGAAACTCGCGCCGCTGCTCGATGACCTCAACCGTTATGAACTGAAGGTGACGGGCCTGCCGGCGGATCGTTATGACATCATGATCGATGGCGGGTTAGCCACCACCCTAACCAAACAGGAGTTGGCCAAAGGCTGGAATCTGGCGGTTAGCGCCGGCCCTATCAGCACGCAGGCGCGGGATGTCCTCGCACTCATCATTAAGAAAGGCCCGGTCGTCCAAACCCTCTGGGAAGCGGAAATCCACGGCCGCAACAACGATATTCCGGGCCTCAAAAAACAGCGCGACGAGCTCGAAGCTCAAATCACCGCAGCCTGCCAGCCCAAGCCACATCAATTCGTCATCAAGCCGGCGGGCGAGTAGCGG
>JBILFE010000117.1:0-8050 GCA_044351705.1 Luteolibacter sp.
TGAGTGAGATGTGCATGAAGAGATGAAGGATAGTGGATTGGAGATAGAAGATAGTGGATGGAGGAGGATGGCGCTATGCAAGATTTTCGTTGTGGTGGAGTTCCACGCCGCGGGTAAACTGATAGAGGGATTTTGAAAGCTGGATCAAGCGCTCGTGCAACGATGCACAAAGCGCGCCATCGGTCAGGGATTCAGTTTCATTGAGAGTTTCCAGGTGATCTATGGTTTCGAGGGTGGAGGCGTAAGCATAATCGAGGAAACGGATATACTCCTGCTTGTGGCGACGGCGGCCATAACCTTCGACGATGTTGGATTTAACTGACTTCATGCTGCGGCGAATCTGAGCACCTTCCTCATAGAGTTCGAATTTCGGCAGATTTTTCAATGTCATCCGGTGAACCTCGACCACCAGCTCGCGCGCCAGCTCCCAGATTCGCAGTTTCTTGTAACCAAAGGTCTCCGTATCCATCTTCTTCTATCTTCTATCTTCTATCCACTATCCACTATCCACTATCCACTATCCACTATCCACTATCCCCCATGCCTCATGCAAACTGCCGCAAAAACCGCACGTCATTTTCGATGAGCAGGCGGATGTCCTTGATGCCCCAGCGGATCATGGCGAGGCGGTCCAGACCCATGCCGAAGGCGAAGCCGGTGGTCGTGTCCGGATCAAAGGCGTTGTCCTTGCGCGAGCGGTTGATGGCCTCAAACACGGCCGGATCGACCATGCCGCAACCGGCGACTTCGATCCAGCGTGGGGCCTGCCCCTTGATCTGAAGTTTCACGTCGATCTCAAAACTCGGCTCGGTGAACGGGAAAAAATGCGGGCGGAAGCGCACTTCGGTGCTGGTGCCAAAGAGTTCGCGCAAGAAATATTCAAGCGTGCCCTTGAGGTCGGGCAGCGAAACATCCGCGCCGACATACAACCCTTCGAGCTGGTTGAAAACCGATAGATGGGTGGCATCGATCTCATCGCGGCGATAGGCCGAGCCCGGCGCGATGATGCGGATCGGCGGCGTCTGCGCCTCCATGGTGCGGATTTGCACGCTGGAGGTGTGAGTGCGCAACAACTTGCCGGAATCAAAATAAAACGTGTCCTTTTCATTGCGGGCGGGATGATCCGCGGGCGTGTTGAGAGCATCGAAGCAATGGAACTCGTCCTCAATCTCCGGCCCGTCCGCCAGGGCAAAGCCCATGCGCCGCAAGATGCCGATGGCTTGGTCGCGGATTTGGGTGAGAGGATGAAGCGCTCCAACCGGCAACGCGCGGGCCGGTAAAGTGGCATCGATGCCGGCCAGCGCGGCGCGGTCGGCAATCTCGAGCAGCGCGGCCTGTTTGGCCTCAAGGGCCGCAGTGATGGCGGCGCGGACCGCATTGAGGAGTTGGCCGACCGCCGCCTTGTCCTCTTTGGGCACGTCCTTGATCCCGGCGGCAACGAGGGTGAGAGTGCCTTTTTTACCCAGCACGGCGACGCGGGCGTCATCGAGCGCGCGCTCGTTGTCGGCAGCGGCGATTTGGGCGAGGGCTTCAGTTTGGATGGATCCGATTTGCTCCTTCATGGGAAAGGCGTTTGACATAGCCTGAAATCCGCCGCAGGTCAAAGCCAAGGTGCGCGCGAGGCGAAATCACCCCTCCTCCTTCTTCCCATCCCGCAGGCCGCCGAGAAACAACAGGCACGCCGCAACGCAAATGCAGGAGTCGGCCACATTGAACGACGGCCACCACCCGCCACTGGCGGGAACCAAGCGCTCGTAATACGGCAGCTTGATAGCGATGAAATCCACCACGTAGCCGGCGGAAAGCCGGCTCCAAAACGACTCGCCCAGATGCTCTTGCAGCAGGAAACCCTGACACAAACGGTCGGTTAGATTGCCGAATATCCCGCACAATAACAAAGCCAGGGCGACTTTCGACAAGATATGATGGAACACCCCCTTGAGCCAGAACAGGCGGATCATGACCAGCGCCAGCAGCGGCACCAACATAAAAACAACCGGTGCCCAGGCCGTGCCATTGCCAAAACCAAAGGCCACACCTTGATTGTGGACACGCACCAAGTGGAAAAAATCGGGGACGATGGGAATATCAAATGCCTTGTCCGACCACGGCGGCGGGAAATACTTCACGGTCCAATACTTGGTCGCCTGGTCGAGGATGTAAAACGGCAGGGCGAGGAGCAGGAGGAGTTTGGGAAAGGTCATGGCGTGGAATTGTAGCGGCGGTCTATGACCGCCGAGGTGAGTGATGCGTCATGTTTGCTTTGTAGCGGCGGTCTATGACCGCCGAGGTGAGTGATGCGTCATGTTTGCTTTGTAGCGGCGGTCTATGACCGCCGAGTGTCTGGGATGAGTCATTGAACTTATCGGTTCCATTCGCCAGCGACGGTCATAGACCGCCGCTACAAACCTCCGCACACCTCCCGCACAGGCCACTCGCCACCAGCGGTTCGAGCCTGCGGCAGCGCGGGCAAAGGCAATGCCCGGTCTTGCGGGCGGTCGCGCTGAGGGCTTCGCCCTGGCTGGCGGTGAGCCCGGCGATGATGAAAAACTCCGTGGCAAAATCGCGGTCATTGAGCAATGGCAACAACGCGGCGTCCTGCGGCGGTATTGTTAGCGAGACATCCGCCTCATTGTTGCGGGTGAATTCCCTGGCTTGGATGCGCGCTTCAATGGCGGTCTGGATGGCGTACTTGATTTCAAACAAGCGCTCGGCCTGTGTGGTGGCAGCGCTGGGTGCGAAGGCGGGATTGGGCACGGGAAAATCCTGTTCGTGGACCGTGCCGGTGGTGAAAGCGGCGTGCTCCCAGGCCTCGTCCGCGGTGAAGGCCAGGATCGGGGCCAGCAGGCGTGCCACGCTGGTGAAAATCTCATGCATCGCGACCTGCGAGGCATGCCGCCGCGGCGAGTCCGCCGCATCGCAATACATCCGGTCCTTGGTGGTATCGATGTAGATGGCGGATAGATCAGTGGTGCAGAAGTGATTGAGCGCGTTGAAAACCTTGCGGAACTCATAAGCAGAGTAGGCTTTGAGACACTCGGCAGTGACCTCGTGCAGACGCTCGAGGATCCAGCGGTCAAGAAGAGTGTATTCAGGGTGGGCAAGATGCCCACACTCCTTGAAGCCGTCCAGATTTCCTAACAGAATACGCAGGGTGTTGCGCAGGCGGCGATACGGTTCGGCCACCTGTTTGAACAAATCCTCGCTGAAAGGCACCTCGTTTTGCCAATCCACGCTGCTGACCCACAGGCGCACGATATCCGCTCCGTATTGGTTGTAGAAATGGGCCGCATCTATCGGCTTGCCGGCTTTTTCCGCCTCGGACTTGGAAAGTTTTTTCTTATCCTTATCGACCACGAAGCCATGGGTCATGACGGTTTTGTATGGGGCGATGCCACGGTAGGCGACGCTGAGCATGAGCGAACTTTGGAACCAGCCGCGGTGCTGGTCGGTGGCTTCCAGATAGAGGTCGCACGGCACGTGGAGTTGCGGGTTCGCATCCAACACGGCTGCATGCGAACACCCCGAATCTATCCAGACATCAAGCGTGTCGTGGCATTTTTTCACTCCAGCAGGCAGGCCGAGGCGAGCGGCGAGCTCGGCATCGCTGTGCTCGAACCAGAAGTTGGTGCCTTCGGTTTCCACCAAATCCGCAACCTTGTGCGCCAACTCCGACGAAAGGATCGCGTTACCCTGCGCATCGTAAAATACCGGCAGCGGCACGCCCCAGGTGCGCTGCCGCGATATGCACCAGTCCGGGCGGGATTCCACCGTGCTGTAGATCCGGTTGCGGCCCCAGGCCGGCAGCCATTCGGCGCGGTCGATTTGCTCCAACGCCTGTCCGCGCAAGGTTTTAAGCGAGATGAAAAATTGTTCGACGGCACGGAAAATGATCGGCGTCTTGGAGCGCCAGCAATGCGGATAGGAATGGCGGATGGTTTCCTGACCTAACAAATTGGCGTGTTCCGCAAGGATTTCGATGATGCGGGCGTTGGACTTGAAGACATGCACACCGACGAGCTCGGCAATGCCGGCTTCAGCGGTGAATTTTCCTTCATTATCAACCGGCGAGAGCACATCGAGGCCGTATTGCTGGCCAGCCACGTAGTCGTCCGCGCCATGGCCCGGGGCGATGTGGACCGCCCCGGTGCCGGTGTCGGTGGTGACGAAGTTGGCGAGGATGAGCTTGGAGGTGCGGTCGAGGAACGGATGGCGGGCGTCGAGACCTTCCAACGCGCGGCCTTTGATTTCGGCGAGTGTTTCAGTTAGAACAAAGCCGGTCTTGGCGGTGAACTCGGCGATGAGTTCGCGGACGATAACGAGGGTTTCCTCGCGTGCTTCATGCTGGAAACGCCCGACGACGTAAGTGAATTCCGGATGCACCGCGATGCCAAGATTCGCTGGCAGCGTCCACGGTGTGGTCGTCCAGATCACCATGGAGGCCCCGCTCAAGGCGGCAGGAAAACCATCCGCCGGAAGCGGCGGCGGCAGCAACACGAACCTGACAAAAACAGCGGGGCTGTCCTTGTCCATGTACTCGACCTCGGCCTCGGCGAGGGCGGTTTGCGCGCCGTAGGACCACTGCACGGGCTTCTTGGCTTGATAGACGGTGCCGGTTTCCACCAGCTTGGCGAAGACGCGCAGGACGCTCGCTTCGTAGCCGGGGGCCATGGTCAGGTACGGGTTTTGCCAATCTCCAAACACGCCGAGGCGGCGGAACGAGCGCCGCTGAATGTCGATGAATTTATGGGCAAACTCGGCGCAGCGGCGGCGGATTTCGCCGGCCTCCAGCCCGGCGGTTTCTTTCACGACTTTGAATTCGATAGGCAGTCCGTGGCAATCCCAGCCGGGGATAAACGGCGCGGTGAAGCCCGCCATGGTTTTGGATTTCACCACCAGATCCTTGAGCACCTTGTTCAAGGCGGTGCCCATGTGCACGTCGCCATTGGCAAAGGGCGGGCCGTCGTGGAGGATGAATTCCGGCGCGCTTTGCGCCCGGCGGCGCGCGATGATCTTCTCATACAGCCCGTCGTTTTCCCAGCGCGCGAGGCGTTTGGGTTCGTTTTCCACAAGGTCTCCCCGCATCGGGAAGTTCGTTTGCGGAAGGGTCAGGGTGTCTTTGAAATTTGGGGCGGCGGCGCTCATGTCGGGGCGCGGACGCTAGCAAGCTCTGCCCAGCCCGTCAACCACGGGAAAATTTGGGTTTGGCCTGCGATCCGCCACCAGAAAATGACGGGTTCAGCGAGTTTCAATAATCCGTTCACGCGGATAGCGGGCCTTGCGGGCCAGCGCATACTTGTCATCCTCACTCCGGTAGCCCAGGGCACAGGCCACGACCGCACGGTAGCCCGTGCCTAACAACCCAAGCACCTCATCGTAGGCGGCCGGCGAAAACCCTTCCATGGGACATGAATCCACGCCCAACATGGCCGCACAGGTCATCAATTGCCCCAGTGCGATGTATGCCTGTCGGCTGGTCCAGGTGAATTTCTGTGCGGCATCCAAGCGCGTGATAAAGCCCGTCATTTTGGCGCGGTATTCCGCCAAACTCTCCGGTGTGACACCCCTGACCTCGGCCAAGCGGGCGAGCCATTCATCCACGTCCACAGCGGTGAGAGAGTCGCGCACCACCAGCACGATATAGTGTGAGGCCTGGGTGACCTGAGACTGATCCCAGGAATGGGATTGAAGGCTGGCCCGTAATGCCGGGTCTTCCACCACGATGAATTTCCACGGCTGCATGCCAAATGACGATGGCGACAGCAGCAGCACATCCAGCAATCCATCCAACACGTCCGGCGGGATTTTTTTGTTGGCATCAAACAGCTTGGTGGCATAGCGCCACTGCAACACCTCCATCAGCTCGGATATCTCATATTTGCTCATCGCCGGACATGATAGGCGCATTTCCGAATTCAGCAACCGGAAAGCAACCGCCGGAAAGCAACCGCCGGAAAGCAACCGCCGGAAAACTGCCGCCGGAAAACTGCCGTCGGAAAGCTGCCGCTTGTGAATGACCGAGCCGCCCAATCCCCGGGTGAACGCGACAAATTGATGGTCCGATCGGACCATCAATTTGTCGCGTGATTGAGTGCGAACTCCGGAGTTTGATTTGTTTTATCTGCTAGATCAACCACGGATTTAACGGATTGAAATAGGTTCCATTCGGACTTCACCGGAGTTGCGATGGTGAGAAAATCCGGCTTGCCTAGCAGGCCGTCCGTGGTTATCTCGTGCCTGCGGTGGGCCATTGCCCGCCAGTCAACCCCCGCGTAGAATCCCAGCCATGCCTATCACTCGCGCCTTACTCTCGGTTTCCGACAAAACCGGGCTCGCCTCCTTCGCCAAGGAACTCCACTCCCTCGGTGTCGAACTGCTCTCCACCGGCGGCACTGCCAAGACCTTGCGCGAAGCCGGCTTGCCGGTCATCGACGTCGCCGAATACACCGGCGCGCCAGAGCTCTTCGATGGCCGCCTCAAGACCCTCCATCCCAAGGTCCATGGCGGATTGCTCCAACGCCGCGACGATCCGGAGCATGTCAGCCAAGGCATCCAACACGACATTCCGCCCATCGATCTGGTCGTGGTCAATCTCTATCCGTTTGAAGAAACCGTGGCCAAACCGGATGTCACCCTTGCGGAAGCCATCGAAAAAATCGACATCGGAGGGCCCTCCATGCTGCGCAGCGCGGCGAAGAACCACGCCAGCGTCACAGTCATCGTTGACCCGGCGGATTACCCGCGGGTGATTGAGGAGATGAAAGAACATCACGGCAACACCACCAAGGGTTTCCGCGAACAACTCGCCGTTAAAGTGTTTTTCCGCACCTCACAGTATGATGCCGCCATCACCAATTTCCTCGGCCAGTGCCGCACCGGCACCGGCTGCAATTTCACCCTCAGCCTGCCCTTGGAACAGGACTTGCGCTATGGCGACAACCCCCATCAGAAATGCTCGCTTTACGGCGATTTCCGCAAGTATTTCACCCAGGTCCAAGGCAAGGAACTGAGCTACACCAACATCCTCGATATCGAGACCGCCGCCGACATCATCCTCGACTTTGTCCGCCCCACCGTCGCCATCCTCAAACACACCAACCCCTGCGGCGTCGGCCAGGACGACAACGACCTGCGCCTCGCCTGGCAAAAAGCCTTTGAAACCGACCGGCAGGCCCCGTTTGGCGGCGTGATCGTTTGCAACCGGCCACTCACCATCGATCTGGCGCGCGTCATTTCCGAGATTTTCACCGATGTCATCATTGCCCCGGAATTCGAAGCCGATGCCCGCGCCCTGCTGCAGAAAAAGAAAAACCTGCGGCTCATGAAAATGAACGACGCCTATCTGGCAGAGAAAAAATCACCGGTGATCCGCTCCTGCCCCGGCGGCATCATGGTCATGGACCGCGACCACACCGCGCTGGGGCTGGACAATCTGGAATGCCGGGTGGTGACCAAACGCCCGCCGACCGAGGCGGAAATGCGCGCGATGCGCTTTGGCTGGCGCATCGTCAAGCACGTCAAGTCCAACGCCATCGTCTACGCCACCACCGACCGCACGCTGGGCATCGGTGCCGGCCAGATGAGCCGCGTGGATTCCTCGCGCATTGCGGTGTGGAAGGCCCGCGAAGCCGGCCTCGATCTCAAGGGCAGCATCGTTGCCTCAGACGCCATGTTCCCGTTTGCCGACGGTCTGCAATCCGCCATCGACGCCGGTGCCACCGCCTGCATCCAGCCCGGCGGCTCGATCCGCGACGAGGAAGTCATCGCCGCCGCCGACGCCGCCGGCATGGCCATGATCTTCACCGGCTTCCGCCACTTCAGGCATTGAGCCCATGAGGCAACCGCCGCCCTAACTTCTGTAGGCGCGGTGGTGACAACGTGGGGGGCAACGGTGGCAGCTCACTGGGGAGCGGGCTCTACCCTCAGATTCTAACGAACGCGCCCGCGGCTAAGCCTGCGGGGCACCCGATGGTCGTAGGCGCGTTGGTGACAACATGGAGGGGCAACGCAGGCAGCCACCGGGGGGCGGCCTCTACCCTCATTCTAACGA
>JBILFE010000712.1:0-2534 GCA_044351705.1 Luteolibacter sp.
TCGATCGAGCCGGGAGTGGTGTGGCGCGCCGCTTCGATGGTTTCGCCGTCATCGACGAGGATGGTGCCGAGCAGGCCGGCGCGGTGCCAGACGGTCTTCATCACATGATGGATGAGGAAAGTGGTGGTGGTTTTGCCATTGGTGCCGGTGACCCCGGCGATGGTCAGATCGCGCCACGGATAAGCTGCCAGAGCCGCCGCCAGTGCGGCCAAGGCGGCGCGGCTGTCAGGAACATGCAGCCAGGTGATGGCCGGCGGAAGGTCTGCGGGTGGCGCGGTTTCCGCCACGATGGCGGCCACTCCGGCGGCGATGGCTTCGGGGATGAAGCGGTGGCCGTCGGTGCTGGTGCCGCGGATGGCGGCAAACAAGCATCCGGGCGCCAGTTCGCGGGATGAGGCGGTGAGTGCCGCAATCTCCACGTCCAACGCACCGGCGATGGTGACCCGGGGCAGGCATTTTGTTAGATCGCGGAGGGTCATGGGGTGATGGCTTTGGCAATCGGTGCCGGCAGGGGTTCGGTGGGTTGCAAGTTCATGTGGGTGGCGACCCGTGTGGCGATTTTGGCGAAGGCGGGTGCCGCGATGGTGCCGCCGTAGCGGGTGACCTTGTCGGTTTTCGGATCATCGATGACCACCACACAGACAAAGGCGGGATTGTCAGCGGGCAGCATCCCGGCGAAGGAAACGGTGTAGCTGTTATTGAGATAGCCGTGGCCATTCGGGTTGTGTCGTTTGGCGGTGCCGGTTTTGCCGGCGACGCGGAAGCCGGGGACGGCGGCGAGGGTGGCGGTGCCGCCTTTTTCGATCACCTTTTCCAAGGCGGCGCGCAATTGGGCGGCGACCTTGGGCCGGATCACCTCGGTGACCACCTCGGTCGGATAGTTCTGCACGATGGTGCCGTCGTTGGCGATCAAGGCCTTGACCACCTGGGGTTTGAGGAGTTTGCCGCCATTGGCGATAACGGAGTATGCACAGGCCATTTGCAAGGGGGTGACGTTGAGCGCATAGCCATAACTGGCGCGGGAGAAATCCACCGGGTTGCCGGAGTTGCGGGCGATGCCGGAGCTTTCGCCGCTGAGCAAAATGCCGGTTTTGGTGCCGAAGCCCATGCGTTTGACGTAGTCGTAGAAGCGTTTGGGTCCGAGCTTGAGCGCGAACATGTAAGCGCCGATGTTGCTGGATTTTGCCAGCACGCCTTCAAGGGTGAGCGTGCCGTAGGGATGGTGGTCGGGGACTTCGATCTTGCCGGAAACATAGTGCCCGTTGTGACAAAAGACCGAGGTGAACGGGGTGGCGAGGCCTTCGTTGAGAACACCCGCAGTGGCAATGATCTTGTAGGTCGAGCCCGGCTCGTAGATGGCTTGAATGGCAAAGTTGAAGCTGTTTTTCTCGAGGTCTTGCTTGCGGTTGAGATCGAAGTGGGGCCGGCTGGCCATGGCCAAAATCTCGCCGTTGTGCGGGTTCATCAGCACCACCGCCGCCCGCTCGGATTTGAACTCCGCCAGCGCGGCGTCCATTTCTTCCTCGACGATGGCTTGCAAGCCCATGTCGATGGTGAGCTGCACGTTGAGCCCGGCACGCGGTGGCAACAGGCTGCTGGCATCACCGGGTATCACCAGCCCGTGTGCGTCGCGTTGATGCTCGCGCCAGCCATCGCGGCCAGCCAGATAGTCTTCCATCGCGTACTCAACGCCAAACTTGCCCACCACCTTGGTGTGTTTGTTGCCGTTTGAATCGATCTCTTCGGTTTCACCGGTGAAGCCGGTCAGATGGGTCGCAAGATTGGGTGCGGCGTACCAGCGCTTGATCGAGTTCTCAAAGTCAAAGCCCTGCAGCCAATTGCTGTCCACGGTTTCGCGGAGGCGGTCGGCCACATCTTCGGGGATGTTCTTGGCCACCGGAACCCATTTGCCGGGGCTGTCTACTATCCTGGCACGCAGTTCCTCGCGGCGCATGCCGAGCGGACGGGCCAACACGCTGATTGAGTATGTTAGATGCTTTTCGACGATGTCCCTGGCTTCCTCACTGTCGAGAATTTCAGCCCGCAAGCGGTTGATGCACTTGCTGCGTTTGGCGGCATCCATGGCGTCCCAGCCGGGTTGGCTGCAGGCTTCTTGATAGGCAAGCCCGAAGCTGGCCAGCTTGGGATCGAGCAGATGGTTTTTGTCCACGTACAAGGTGGCCACGGGGATGCTTTTGGCGAGGGGTTCCTCGTTGCGGTCAACGATGGTGCCGCGCGGCGCGGAGAGTTTTTCAATCCGGTGAAATGCCTTGTGTGAGCTCGTCGCGTAGCGCTGGCGATTGACCCATTGGATTTGAATCAACCTGCCTGAAAGCAAGCTGAGCCCGGCCACCAGGACCGAGCACAGCAGGATGCAACGGAAATGAAACTTGCGATTCACGGGTTACGGCATGGTGGAAGCCACGGCAGGTGGTGGGGTGCTGGTGATGGCTTCAGGCAGGCCGAGGGGGATCGGCCGCAGCGAGGATCCGGCGTCTTCGAGTTGCTTGCGGATGACGAAGCGGTTGAGCAGG
>JBILFE010000068.1:0-9631 GCA_044351705.1 Luteolibacter sp.
GTGGTCCTCAGTGCATTCAGTGGTAAAAATCGTCACGCAAAATCATAAAATCCCGTTAACTTGACGCGCATGCCCGCCGAGCGATCGGCGGGGCGTTTGGCTTTTCAGAGCAGCCCGGCCAGCAAGCGCACGGCCAGGGCCAGCAAGGCCACGCCGAACACCGCATCAATCCAGCGTGAGGCGCAACGGTAGCCGCGCTTGAATGGCCGCCACTGCAAAGCCCAGGCCCAGGCGATCCAGAGCGTAAGACCTTCCAGCACGATCACCCCGCCAAGGGCCAGCGGCCACCATCGCGGGTGCCCGGGTGAGAGAAACGGCGCGGCGATCGCCGCAAAAAACAACGCGACTTTGGGATTGAACACATTGCAGAAAAATCCCCGCCGCCAAAAAAACCAGGCATCCCCGGCAGCCCCCGCTAGCGAGGGAACCTCCTGCATCGCCACCGGGCGGCACGCGGCGCGCAGCAATTGGAGCGCAATCCAGCCCAGATAGAGCGCAGCGGCCAGGCGCAGGCCGAGCGCCAGCGGTGAAGCCCCCGCCAGCAACAACGACGCCCCGCTCATGGCCACCGCCGCGTGCAATACCAAGCCGCTTGCAATCCCGGCAGCTGTCAAACACCGCCAGTTCAACAACCAGCGCACTCACGGTCGTTTGACGGATGTTATGGGGTCCACCACCACCGTTCGATATAAATGCCTCGTTCGCATGCACCGACCCTACCCGATTGCGCCCGTTCCCCACAACCCAAGAAATCAAACCCGCTGATTTTCACGGCCATCTAACATTTTGACAAATGCCGCAACATCCCTACCCTGCACCGACGAGTTACCCCACTGCCCCAAACCCAGAGGCCGGCCAGAGACTTCATCTTGCGCCTTGGCTTTCAAGTCTTGAGTCCCATCCACATCCCTGATAACCAATCCCATGACCACCCTCCGCACATTCACCACGGGCTCCGGCACTGAAGGCAAATTCCACTCGCTGCCCGCACTCGCCGAGCAGGGGTTTCCAAATCTCTCACGCCTGCCCATCTCCATCCGCATCGTCCTCGAATCACTCCTGCGCAATAACGACGGTCTCAAGATCACCGCAACTGACATCGCCAACCTCGCCAACTACAACGCCAAAGCCCCAGGCGCCTTTGAAATCCCATTCGTCGTCGCCCGCATCGTCCTGCAGGACTTCACCGGCGTCCCGCTGCTGGTGGATCTCGCCGCCATGCGCACCGCAGTTCATGCCATGGGCAGGGACGCCACCCTCATCGAACCTCTCGTCCCCGTCGATCTCGTCGTCGATCACTCCGTCCAAGTCGATTTCGCCGGCACCCGCGACGCGCTGGGCCGCAACCTTGACCTCGAATTCCATCGCAACCGCGAACGCTACGAATTCCTCAAATGGGGCGAACAAGCCTTTGACACGTTCAAAGTCGTCCCCCCTGGCATCGGTATCGTCCATCAAGTCAACCTCGAACATCTCGCCAAGTGCGTCCTGTCCGCTCCCATTGAAAATTCACATCCCGCAGCTCAAATCTACTACCCGGACACCCTCGTCGGCACCGATTCCCATACCACCATGATCAACGGCCTGGGCGTTGTCGGGTGGGGCGTCGGCGGCATCGAAGCCGAAGCCGGCATGCTCGGCCAACCCGTCACCTTCCTCGTCCCGCAAGTGGTCGGCGTCTACCTAACAGGCGAACTGGCCGCCGGCGTCACCGCCACCGACCTGGTGCTTTGCGTCACCGACATTTTGCGCCAAACCCAGGTCGTCGGCAAATTCGTTGAGTTCTACGGCCCCGGTGCCCGCGCGTTGTCCCTGCCGGATCGCGCCACCCTCGCCAACATGGCCCCGGAGTACGGCGCCACCATGGGATTTTTCGGCATCGATGCCACCACCACCGGCTACCTCGCCAGCACCGGCCGCTCGCCCGAACTTTGCCAAACCGTCGAAAATTACTACACTGCCCAACAACTCTGGGGCATTCCCACCGAGCGCGACGCGCTGGATTTCTCCCAAATCGTCGACCTCGACATCGCCACCGTCAAACCCTGCGTCGCCGGCCCCAAACGCCCGCAAGACCGCATTGAAATCGATGCGCTCAAGGCCACCTGGGCCAGGCTGCTCAGCGCCCCCGCACCCGATGGATATAACAAACAAGCCGGCCCCGGATCCACCGATCCGCTCGATCTGCCGCCATCCCTCGATGCCATCCCGGATGAAGCCCCCGGCCTGGGTCACGCTTTCGGGGCCGAAGTGGGTGTCATCACCCAATCTAACGAGGACCTTGGCTATCCGCTGTGGGAAGTCAGCGTCGACAGCAAGGACGGGGTCACCGACACCATCACCCATGGATCCGTGCTGATTGCCGCCATCACCAGTTGTACTAACACGTCCAACCCAAGCGTCATGATTGCCGCCGGCCTGCTCGCTCAAAAAGCCAACGCCCGCGGTCTGAGCGTGAAGCCATCCGTCAAAACCTCGCTCGGGCCCGGCTCCCGCGTCGTCACCGATTACCTCAACAAGAGCGGCCTCCAGGCCGAACTCGACAAGCTCGGGTTCCAAACCGTCGGCTACGGCTGCACCACCTGCATCGGCAACTCCGGCCCGCTCGACCCAGGCATCGAAGAAGTGGTCAAATCCGCCGACATCGTCGCCACCTCGGTGCTCTCCGGCAACCGCAACTTCGAAGCCCGCGTCCACCAATCCATCAAAGCGAATTTCCTGATGTCGCCGCCACTCGTGGTCGCCTTCGCCATCGCCGGCACCATCGATATCGATATGGCCAGCGAACCCCTCGGCTACGCCAGCGATGGCCACCCGGTTTATCTCATCGACATCTGGCCCACGGCTGGGGAAATCCAAGCCACCATGGATGCCGCGCTGAAGCCCGAGGTTTTCCAACAACTCTACACCGGCTTCGCCGATCAAAACCCGCAATGGAACTCGGTGCAGTCATCCACCGGCAATGTCTATCAATGGAACCGCGAGTCCACCTACATCCAGGAGCCGCCTTTCTTCGACGGCTTCTCCCCCGCCCCGCGCGAAATCGCCGATATCCTCAACGCCCGACCCCTCGGCATCTTCGCTGACTCGGTCACCACCGACCATATTTCCCCCGCCGGTGCCATCAAAATGGACAGCCCGGCCGGCCGTTACCTGACGGCTAAAGGCGTTGCCGTGAGCGACTTCAACTCATACGGCTCGCGGCGTGGCAACGACCGCATCATGACCCGCGGCACCTTCGCTAACGTCCGCATCAAAAACCTCATGGTCCCCGGCACGGAAGGCGGAGTCACCCAAATCAACGGCACCACCCAGGCCATCTACGATGCCGCCGCCACCTATCAGGCATCCGCCACCCCCACCATCATCATCGGGGGCGAGGACTACGGCATGGGTAGTAGCCGCGATTGGGCCGCCAAAGGCACCAGCCTGTTAGGCGTGAAGGCCGTCATCACCAAATCCTTCGAGCGCATCCACCGTTCCAACCTCGTCGGCATGGGCGTGCTCCCCTGCAACTTCCTCAACAAGGCCGACTACGACAAGGTCAAGAACCTCGCCGACGCCAGCTTCGACGTCATCGGCATCTCTAACAACCTAACCCCCGGCCAGCACGCCACCCTCCGCGTCCACCCCGCCACCGCCGCCACCTTCGACATTCCCCTCATCGTCCGCATCGATACCCCGGTGGAAGTCGACTACTACCGTGCCGGCGGCATCCTCCCCTACGTCCTCGCACAGATCCTGGCCTAGGAGGACGTCATCGGCGGCTCGGGCAGCAGAAAAAAGGCGCGCCCAAAACGCGCATTTTCTTACAACCCGTGCTTGCCGGAACCCGCCCACAACGACATAGTCGGCGCAGACGTTAACAGCGGGCGTTTTTTCCACCACGTCCGGTGTGTCTTTGAGACCTATGAGCGACACCCTACCGGCTACCGCAGAAATCAAACAGCCCAAAGACCTTGCTGCCGACAAGGGCATGGTCAACGTGCAGATCGACGGCCGTTGGCATCAATTTCCCAAAGGCACACGCATGATCGAGGCCTGCCGCCAGGTGCAGGTTGCGGTCCCCCATTTTTGCTACCATCCGAAGTTGAGCATCGCAGGGAGTTGCCGGATGTGCCTGGTCCAAGTTGGCATGCCGCCGCGCTTCGTGCCCGGCCAAGCGCCACAGCGTGACGCCCAGGGCTACGAACCGATCCTGTGGACGCCACGTCCGGTCATCGCCTGCGCCAACACCGTTAGCGAAAACATGGGCATCCGCACCACCGGCCAGATCGTCGAAAACAGCCGCGGGGGGGTCATGGAGTTTCTTCTCATCAATCACCCGCTGGATTGCCCGATCTGCGACAAAGCCGGCGAATGCCGCCTGCAGGAAAACGCCGTCGAACACGGCCACGGCCATTCTCGCTTCCTCGAAATGAAGGTCAAAAAACCCAAAAACGTCGCCATCGGACCGCGCATCCGCCTCGATGACGAACGCTGCATCTTGTGCAGCCGCTGCATCCGCTTCATGGATGAAGTCGTGGGTGAGCCGGTACTCGGATTTACCCAACGCGGCACCCACACCACCCTCACCGTCCACCCCGGCCGCCTGCTCGATTCCAACTACTCACTCAACACCGCCGACATCTGCCCCGTCGGAGCCCTCACCGTCAACGACTTCCGCTTCCAAATGCGGGTCTGGTTCCTCAAGCCAACGCCCACCATCGATGTCAATTGCGGCACCGGATCTAACATCACAGTCTGGAGCCGCGAAAACACCATCCACCGCATCACCCCGCGCCGTAACAACGACGTCAACTCCGACTGGATGCCGGATTCCCACCGCCTCAATTTCCATTACATTGATAGCCCCGCCCGCCTCACCGCACCCTTGGCAAACGGCGCAGTCGTCTCCTGGCCAACCGCCCTCACCGCGGCCGCCACCCGCCTCAAGACGCTGGCCCCGGCACAGCTCGCCATCATTGCCTCCGGCCGCATGTCTAACGAGGAACTCTTCCTCACCCGCGTCCTGGCCGAACAGCTCGGCACCACCCAAGTCGCACTGGTGCCCCGGATGGCGGCCCCGGACGCCCTGCTCATCGCCGCGGACCGCAACCCTAACACCACCGGGGCCAAACTTATTTTTGCCACCGACGACCCGTGCGCCAAGCTCGGAGCGATCCGCGAAGGCGTCTGCGCCGGCACTATCAAGGGTCTGATTGTTCTCGGCGAGGACATCATCAGCGACGCCGGATTCCTCGCCGCGGACCTTGCCAAACTCGATTTTCTGCTGCACTCCCACATTCTCGCCAACCCCACCGCCCGCGCCGCCCACATCGTGCTTCCCGCCGCGGCCTTTGCCGAAAAAGACGCCACCATGGTCAATCTCTGCGGCCGCCTGCAGCGCCTCAACCGCGCCATCCCCATCCCCGCCCAGGCCCGCGATGACTGGCAAATCCTGCGCGACCTCACCCAGGCCATCACCGGCCAAACATCCCCCTTCCAACAGATTGAGGACGTCTTCCATCAACTCGCCGCTTGCGTCACCCACTTCCACAACCTCAGCCTGGCAGATATCGGCCCTAACGGCTTCCCCATCATCGACACCGGCTACGTGATCCCACTCCTGCGGGCGGAGCAGTCTAAGAATGGTTAAAGGTTATTAGTTAGAGGTTATTAGTTAGAGGTTATTAGTTAGAGGTTATTAGTTATCACACACATGAACCAGGAGCCACTCAGATCTTTCGAGGACTTGGAATGCTGGAAAGCCTGTAGGGATCTGCGGATTTTTGTGGCACGCACGCTTTGCAAGGCACTTCCCCGCGACGAACACTATCGCCTGGGCGATCAAATCCTGCGTGCCGCACGCTCTACTACCGCCAATATCGCCGAAGGGTATGGACGCTTCCATTACCTCGACAACGCAAAATTCTGCTCAAATGCCAGAGGTTCGTGTTGGGAAACGATCGATCACATGATTACCGCCCATGACGAGGCCTTGATTTCAGATGATTTGCTCGAACAGGGCCGTTCCATCGCTGCAAACGCGATCGCCCTCCTCAATGGTTTCATCTCATACCTTAGGCGCGCATCCAAGGAGAAGGACACCCCCAATAACATCTAACTAATAACATCTAACTAATAACATCTAACTAATAACATCTAACCTATGCTCATCCTCCTCGTCAAGATCATCGCCCTTACCTTTTGCGTGGTATTGCCGCTGGTGCCCGTGTCGGTCTATTTTGAGCGGCGCTTCTGTGCCATCATTCAGGACCGGGTGGGGCCCAACCGGGTGGGCATTCCGCTCACCCTGCTGGGTTTCAAAAAAGATTGCGGCATTTTTGGCCTCGGCGGGCTCATCCAGCCCATCGCCGATGGCATCAAACTTTTCCTCAAGGAAGACTTCACGCCCAAACATGTCCGCAAAGCCTTCTACTGGCTGGCCCCCGCACTCACGCTGGCCCCGGCACTCATCACCACCTGCGTGATTCCATTCGGCTCGCCCATCACCGTGTTCGGCCAAACCGAAAATCTCGTCATCGCCGACCTCGACATCGGCCCCTTGTTCATCTTCGCCATCGCCTCCTTCAGCGTCTATGGCATCACCATCGCCGGGTGGTCATCCAACTCGAAATTCCCCTTCATCGGCGCCATCCGCTCCAGCGCGCAAATGATTTCCTACGAAATCGCCCTCGGCCTGTCGATCATTCCGGTGCTGCTCTACTTCGGCGATCTCAATCTGAGCCACATTGTGCAACAACAAGCCGACCACGGCTGGTTGCTATTGCCGCTGTGGGGACATGATGCAAGTCATCCTCTGGCGGACAAACTGCTGTTTTGGTTTCCCGCGGCGATCGCCTTCCTCATCTTCACTGTCTCCATCTTTGCGGAAACCAACCGCATGCCATTCGATTTACCCGAATGCGAAACCGAACTCGTCGGTGGCTACCACACGGAATATTCGTCGATGAAATTCGCCATGTTTTTCATGGGTGAATACGCCGCCATGGTCATCGGCTCGGCGCTCATCGTCACCGTCTTTCTCGGCGGGTGGTCACTCGGCTTCGGCACCGATGCCTGGATTTCCAACCTCAGCGTCGGCGGCTTTGGCTTCGGCGGCTTGCTGCATATGGTCATCTTCCTGGTCAAGGTGGTGGCCTTCATCCTGTTCTTTATTCTGGTGCGCTGGACCATCCCGCGCTTCCGCTACGACCAACTCATGAAACTCGGATGGGTGGTTTTCTTCGAAGCCGCCCTCGTCAACGTCTTCCTGGCCGCCCTGATCGTGGCCGCCCCACACCTCAAAACCGCCATCACCGGCATCGGCGCGGTGCTTCTCTGCGTCGTCACCATCGCCATCGTCTGGGTCGCCAGAGTGTCCGATACAACCACCCCGGTCCTGCGCGCCTGATCCGGCCGGTTAGCCTACTTCATCATTCCAGCCCCAATTGTCATGGCAGTCATCAATGTCCAACGCCCCAAACTCGGTCCCGGCGAAAAAATCTATCTGACCGCCCTGATCAAGGGGTTTTTTCTCACCATGACCCATGCGCTCAAGTCGCTGCTGGGAAAATCCATGGGAGCGAAGGATCTGGCATCCTCCGGCCTGGGTGTGACCATGCAATACCCCGAGCAAACGTGGGATGCCCAGCTCCCGGAATACTACCGTGGCGCGCCGGCCCTCGTCACCGACGAGCAGGGCCGCGAGCGCTGCGTCGCCTGCCAACTTTGCGAGTTCATCTGCCCGCCCAAGGCCATCAAAATCACACCGTTGGAAATCCCCTCGGACGACCCATGGGCCAAAGTCGAAAAACGCCCGGCCAGCTTTGATATCGACATGATCCGCTGCATCTATTGCGGCATGTGTGAGGAAGTCTGCCCCGAACAAGCCATCTTCCTGCGCAAGGATTACGTCATCCTCGGCACCTCCCGCCAGCAAATGGTTCATGATAAAGCCAAACTCTACCAGATCGGCGGCACCCGCGTCGGCCTCGTCAACAAATGGAATGAACTGAAATGAGGTTGCAGTTATCAGTTAACAGTTATCAGTTAACAGTTATCAGTTATCAGTTATTAGTTATTAGTTAATGGATAATCGCCCCCATCGCCAGCATTGACTCGACAACACTCCGCTCACCCCATCATGCCATCTTCCCTGATAACCATTAACTGATAACTTCTAACCTCTCCCCCCCCATGCCCACCTATCTCTTCTGGCTGTTTTCCGGCGTGATGCTCATCGGTGGCGTCGCTGTCATCGCCTTGCGCAATCCGGTGGCTAGCGCGCTGGCGGCTGTCTGCTGTTTTGCGGGTGTTGCCGGGCTCTTCATCGGTCTGAGCGCCTTCTTTGTCGGCGTCATTCAGATTCTGGTATATACCGGCGCGGTGATGGTGTTGTTCCTATTCATCATCATGCTGCTGGACCTCAAGACCGAAGCCAAGCGTACCATCCCGATCGCACCGGTCCTCGCCGGCCTCGGCCTCGTCGTCGCCTTCGTCGGTCAACTCGTCAGCGTCCTGTCATCACGCACCCCCAATATTGCCGCGCCGGCCCTTGATTCGGCCGCGCTTGCGGAGGCTTCCAATACCCTCGTTGCTTCCGGAGCCATTGCCGCGAGCGGAAAAATCGCCACCGCCCTCAACGCCGGCAGTCTGCCGGACGTCCACCTCATCGGCCACACGCTCTTCACCGCTTACAACCTGCCGCTCCAAATCATCGGTGTCATCCTCCTCGTCGCCACCGTCGGTTGCGTCGTACTCTCAAAAAAGACCACCCTATCCGACTGATCCGACCGATCCAACCGATAACCGATAACTGATAACTGATAACTGATAACTGATAACTGATAACCGATAACCGATAACTGATAACCTCCCCCCCCATGGCCACCCTCAACCATTACCTCCTCGTCTCCGGACTGCTCTTTGCCATCGGATTGGCAGGGGTGGTGGTGCGGCGCAACATCATCATCGTCTTCATGTGTCTGGAACTCATGCTCAGTGCCGCCAATCTCACCCTGGTGGCCTTTTCCCGCTTCAATCCCATCCACGGTCTGCCGGACTACAACGGCCAGATGTTGGTGTTTTTCGTCATCACCGTCGCCGCGGCCGAGGTCGCCGTCGGCCTGGCCATCATCGTCGCCCTGTACCGCGCCAGCCAGTCCATCCACACCGATGAACTGACCAGTATGAAAGGCTAATACCGGAGATTGATGGCATGCGATAAGAAACCACGGATTACACGGATTACACGGATTTTACTGATTAAAATATAGATATGAATGACCGGGAACATACCCATCCGCACATGGAACTCACCGAGAGACTCATTGGTGCGGCTATGGCTGTCCATCGCGCTATGGGACCTGGGCTAGACGAGAAAATCTATGAGAACGCCATGTGCATCGAGTTGGCAGACATGCAAATCGGCTTTTCCCAACAGGACCAATTTGCGGCCTTCTACAAGTCCCACTTTGTGGGAAAGTTGGTCACCGACTTAATCGCCGAAAACAAGGTCATCATTGAGTTAAAAGTCGCCGATTCCATCAGTGAGACCCATATTGCCCAGACACTCAGCTATCTTGCCATCACCAAGCTCCAGGTCGCCCTGATCTTCAATTTCAAGAACGCGTCACTTCAATTCAAG
>JBILFE010000713.1:0-2527 GCA_044351705.1 Luteolibacter sp.
CGACGATGGCAATGCGGACTTCCTCGTTGGCCCCTGCGGCATGCAGGCTGGGAAACGCCAACGCCGCGCCCGCGGCAAGGGTGCGGGCCAGGAAGCCGCGGCGACCCATCAACTCTGACGGCTCCGCAGCGGACAATGATGAGGGGGAGGGCGACGCGTCGTGCATGTGGGCTGAGGATTGCGGTTAACTGACTACAGCGATTGAATCCGGGTTGTTGCACGGTTGTTGTTTAATTGTAAAGAAATCCCTGCTGGGGTGAAGGCCTCTGGAAGATCCGGTGGGCGGAGGGAAAAGAAGTTACACATCCGGCCAACACTCGCCAAGTGACGGGTGCCCCAGCACCTGGGGGCTCAATTGCTGAATCCCAATACAGGGCCTCGTCAATCGCCAACAAGCGTCCCGCGTTCCTGCACGTGTCGCTGGGCAACTGGCAGGTGAACATGGACGTGCTTGTGGAAGTCGAAAAGGCACTCGGGTCAGATTACATCGCGGTGCGTGCCGACCATCTGCCGGCCCTCTATATGGAGGCCAAGAATCGACGGTAATCTTGAAATTGAATTTGCCCTCGGTGGTATCGCTCCAGCCGACGCCGATCATCTGGCCGAGCCAGGCGCCTTGCATCTTCAGACTTCCTGAGCGAGGCCTTGATTTGTCGAGGAATTAGCGCTGAATTCCGGAAAATGATTTCACACATTTCACGGCTCTCCGGGCCAATGAAATGTTACAGCAGCGTCCGTTCTCAAACTTGAAAGTTGAACATTGAATGCTCAAGTGAAGAGTCGGCAGCGACAACACAGGTTCTTCAGGCGCGTTGGTGACAACGCACCATGGAATGCGGGGACTTGTCACCGCTTTGGGGGTGGGACACTTGTGTCCGTGGTGCGGAGCGGCGTGGAGGAATGTCAGAGCGAGAGCGGTAATCATCCCGTCGCCAAGGCTCCGTAGCCCGAAAGCGGTGACGAGTCACCGCAGTCCAAGGTTCACCGCTTTGGGGGTGGGACACTTGTGTCCGCCAGAGCCGAGCCTGAACAGGAATCGAGTCATGGCCGTAGCGTGCTCACGCGGAAGTTCTTATACCGGGCCGAGCGCGTGTACATGTGGCGCAGGCCGATCCGGCCTTCGGTGACCGACGGCAAATCGGGGCTGCCCATGCGGCAGAAGTATGTCTGCTCCGCATTTGCGACGCGCATCCACAATTCCTTGCCCTGCTTGATGACGGTAATGTGGTGCGGAACGCCAGGGGCAAAGAGATCCTTCGGGTTGTAGTCGGGTTTGAGTTCCGTCCCGTTCAGCCCTTTGCCGGTTTCCGGCATGTAGCGGCGTCCGCGGATGTAGGTTGTTCGATCCTTCCCGGAGTTTGGAAACGCGGCGTAGCTGATGTGATAGGTGTTCATGTGGTCAAAGTATAGCGGCATGGCCGGCACACGACGCAGTGCAGTCCATTTGGAGATGTCCTGTGCGTAAGGCCCCTTGCCGCTGCCGGTCGCCTGAATGTATAGAATGGTGACGCAACGCCTCTCGGAGTCGAGACGGGTGTAGTCGTACTCGATTTTCAGGTCGCCTTCGAAGGATGCCTTGGTCCAGAGCACCGTGTGATGGGCGTCGTTGCCGAATTGCGGGCCGGCAGTGAGCTGCATGCCGTCCGGGGTGTTGGTGGCGGCGGCGGCCTCGCCATCCAGGAACCATTTCTGCTTCCAGTCGCCGGCCCCGGGATCATAAAACACCTCCTGCCACTTGGCATCGGCCAGCGCCTTGAAACGCGCCGACGTGTCATCCGGCCCGGCCGACGCAAAGCCCGCGCCCAAGAGCGCCGAGCAGAGCGCCACTCCAGACACGCATCTGACAAAAGGCTTCACTCGCATGGTTGGCTGGATTGCATTCATTTCTCCAGGACGTTCTTTCCGGGTGCCCATTTCTTCTGCCATGCCGGGTAGTCCCTGGCTAACAAATCGGCGGGAGTTGTGCAATACCACATGTAGCCGGCGCGGCGCTCCTGCTCGATCTCGGCCAGGCTATGCTTGGCGACGCCGTTGTTGCCGCAAAAGATCGGCTTAAACGTGCCAAGATCGCCGAACCGGGCCCACAGCGGCTCGGCCGCCGGGTCCGCGACGACGACTCTGTCGCCCCCTTTCGGCAGCGACGGATCCTTCTTGTCCACAACTCGCAGGCCCTTGATTTTGACTGCATCGAACCAGGCCACGGCCGACTGGATGGCGTCGACGACTGCGGGCGTTGGCGCGTCGATGCTCATCAGGAACCGCACGATTCCCACCGCCTCACTTCCGCTGAGCGAGGCCTTTTCATACACCCGGGCGCCTGCGGGCGCCAAAGTCCGCTCATTGTGTTGGGAACACCATCCGGTCCGCTTGCCATCGACCACGACCTGGCACTTCAGGATGCACTCGATGCCCTTGGCCACAGCCTTTCCGCATCGCGCGCGGCGGTCGGCATCGACAAAAGCATACTCGGGGTTATCGCTGGCGATTCTCCTCAGCAGCCGCAGGACGTTCACCATCGCCTCATCGT
>JBILFE010000715.1:0-2515 GCA_044351705.1 Luteolibacter sp.
CATCTCGCCCATCGGCGCGGATTCCGATGGCCGCCTGCAATGCCTCATGGGCGCCATCCGCCTGATTCACGACGACCCCGCACTCAGGGGCGTTCACATGTCGGTGGGCCTGAGCAATTTCAGCGTGATGCTGCCGCCCAAACGCGCCGACGGATCTCCCACCAAAGGCCCGCTGGAAAGCGCCTTCCTCACCCTCGCCGTGCCGCTGGGCATGGATCACGTCATCGGCTCGGTCAAACGCAAATACGATTTCCTGCCGTCCGACCATCCCGCCATGCTTTGCGTCAACGAGTGCCTCCAACTCGAGGGCCTCGACGTCATCATGCGCGTCCAGGAATACTACGCCTGAGCCACCCTAACAAAAAAATCGCGTCATGTCCCTCTCCGACATCGAAATTGCCAATGCGGCCAAGATCAAACCCATCAAGGATATCGCGGCGAAGCTGCACATCCCCGATGACGACCTCGAACACTACGGCAAATACAAGGCCAAGATCTCGCTCGACTATTTCAGCTCGCTCGATAACGCCCCGACGGGCAAACTCATTCTCGTTACCGCCATCAATCCGACCCCGGCCGGAGAAGGCAAGACGACGGCGACCGTGGGACTTGGCGACGCGCTCAACCGGATTGGCAAGCGCGCCGTCATCTGCCTGCGTGAACCGTCCCTCGGCCCGTGCTTCGGCGTCAAGGGCGGCGCGGCGGGCGGTGGCTACGCGCAGGTGATTCCCATGGAGGACATCAACCTCCACTTCACCGGCGATTTCCACGCCATCGGCGCCGCGCACAATCTCCTTGCCGCAATGTTGGACAACCATCTAACCCACGGCAACGCGCTCAACATTGACGTCAACCGGATCACCTGGCGCCGCGTCGTGGATATGAACGACCGCGCCCTGCGCGACGTTGTCCTCGGGCTGGGTGGCAGCGCCAACGGCACGCCGCGCGAGTCCGGATACGACATCACCGTGGCCTCCGAAGTCATGGCCATCTTCTGTCTATCCGAGTCGCTCAAGGAACTCCGGCAACGCCTCGGCAAGATCGTCGTCGCCTACACGCGCGACAAAAAACCGGTGACTGCGGCCGACCTCAAGGCCCACGGCGCGATGGCGGTGCTGCTCAAGGACGCGCTGAAACCCAATCTTGTGCAAACCCTGGAAGGCACCCCGGCCTTTGTGCACGGCGGCCCGTTCGCCAATATCGCCCACGGCTGCAATAGCGTGCTCGCCACCAAACTCGGCATGCGCCTCGCCGACTACACCGTCACCGAAGCCGGCTTCGGGGCCGACCTCGGCGCGGAAAAATTCCTCGACATCAAGTGCCGCATCGCCGGCATCCAGCCAAGCGTGGTGGTCATCGTGGCCACCGTCCGCGCGCTCAAGATGCACGGCGGGGTGCTGAAGGCCGATCTGGCCAAGCCCAATCTGGCCGCCGTTGAGAAAGGCCTTGAGAATCTGGAGAAACATCTGGAAAACATCCGGATGTATAACCTCCCGACCGTCGTCGCCATCAATCATTTCACCAGTGACAGCGACGAGGAAGTCGCCC
Source organism: Luteolibacter sp. (assembly GCA_044351705.1). Classification (GTDB taxonomy): domain Bacteria; phylum Verrucomicrobiota; class Verrucomicrobiia; order Verrucomicrobiales; family Akkermansiaceae; genus Luteolibacter. Next base: position 1,549 of record JBILFE010000715.1, read on the forward strand.
TCATCGAGAGCCATTGCCAGACGCTCGGCGTGCGCGCCATCAAGGCCGACCACTGGGCGCGCGGCGGTGCCGGTGCGGAGGATCTGGCCCACGCCGTGGTCGCGCTGGCGGAACAACCCCGGTCTAACAATTTCCAATTCCTCTACACCGACGAGATGAGCCTGTGGAACAAGGTCCGCGCGGTGACCCAGAACATCTACGGTGCGGACAACATCATGGCCGACGTCAAGACCCGGCAGAAGTTCAAGGACTTCGAGGCCGCGGGCTACGGCCATCTGCCGGTGTGCATGGCCAAAACGCAGTATTCACTCTCCACCGACCCCGCCCTGCTCGGTCGCCCGAAGCACTTCGATGTTCCGATCCGCGATGTAAAACTCAGCGCCGGCGCCGGGTTCATTGTGGTCCTGACCGGCGACATCATGACCATGCCCGGCCTGCCCAAGGTACCCTCCGCCGAGGTCATTGACATCAACGAAGACGGCCAGATCGTCGGCTTGTTCTGATGGTGACCACGCCCCATCCCCACCCCGGTCACCGCTGGCTCATTGCCGGCATGGGCACCTTGCTGCAACTGTGTCTGGGCTCGGTTTATGCTTGGAGTTATTTCCAGAAACCGCTGGTGGACGCGTACGGCTGGCGCAACACTCAGGTCGCCTGGGCGTTCAGTCTCGCCATCGGATTTCTCGGCATCGCGGCGGCAGTCGGCGGCGTCTTGTTGCCGAAATTCGGGCCGCGCAAACTCGCCGTCGCCGGCAGCCTGTTTTACGGTGCGGGGTATTTGCTCGCGGCGCTGGCGCTGCATCTAAAATCGCTGCCATTGTTGTGGCTCGGTTATGGCGTGGTCGGCGGCATCGGGCTGGGCCTGGGTTACGTCACGCCGGTGGCGACCGCAGCGAAATGGTTTCCGGACAAGAAAGGTCTGGTCACGGGCATGGTCGTGATGGGTTTCGGTTTCGGCGCGCTGCTG
>JBILFE010000069.1:0-9568 GCA_044351705.1 Luteolibacter sp.
AATCTCCCCAAGGAAACAGCTAGTTTCAAAAGTGCGGCCACTGTAAAGGATCGCTTCCTGGCCTGGGCCGAAACCTACCAGCAAGACTTTACCACCCGCGGACTTTTCGAGCAGGATATCGCCGCCTACACCATCGGCAAGACCAAGTATTCAGTTGCCGATCTTAGAACCGTGGACGGCTCTGAGATACAGGGCAAGTATCATGAGTTTGCCACTATTCTTCGTCAGCATAACGTATCAGGACATGAGAACGCCTTTGATAAACTGGTCAACCTCTTCCTCGCCAAAATTGTGGATGAGAACGAAAACTCGGAAGAGCTGAAGTTCTATTGGAAGGGGGCGGCTTACGACGATGTGTTCAGCCTGACCGACCGACTGCAATTCCTCTACAAACGCGGCATGGAGGAGTTTCTGAAAGAGAAGGTCACCTACATTGACAACAACGACATCGAAAAAGCGTTTCGGCTGTTCAAAAAAGATGCGACCAAACGGACAATCCTCGACTATTTCCGGCAACTGAAATTCTTTACGAACAACGACTTCGCATTCATTGATGTTCACAATGAGAAACTGTTTCACCAAAATGCTGCCGTGCTGCTAAAGATCGTTAGGATGTTGCAGGATATCCGACTCCAAACTTCTGAGCAAAACCAGTTTCTTGGTGACCTCTTTGAGGGATTCTTAGACAAAGGCGTAAAACAGAGCGAAGGCCAATTTTTTACCCCCACGCCGATTGTCAGGTTTCTGATTTCCTCGCTCCCTCTGGAAACGCTCATCTCAGAGTCCCCAAAGCCTCCGCGCGTGATTGACTATGCCTGCGGCGCGGGTCATTTTCTCAATGAATACTGCCATCAGATATCTCCTTTTGTTCGTGAAAAGCATTTCAAGAAGCAAACAAAACACTTAAAAGTAATTGAACAAGGGGTGTTCCAGCCGTATTATGCCGCCGTCACCGGTGTTGAAAAGGAATACCGCCTGTCAAAAGTATCGAAAGTTTCCGCCTCGATGTACGGACAAGACGATATCCAGATTGTCTATGCCGATGCCCTTGCTACCCATCCCGAGATAAAGGATGGCACCTATTCCGTTCTGGTCGCCAATCCTCCCTATAGCGTCAAAGGATTCCTTGAAACGCTCTCTGAAGCAGACCGTAAACGCTACGAACTCTTTGATGCTGCAGGAGACCTCGCTAAAAACAATTCCATTGAGTGCTTCTTTGTCGAGCGTGCCAAGCAGCTCCTCGCCCCGGGCGGAGTGGCTGCTATTATCCTGCCATCTTCCATCCTTAGCAACGCCGGCATATACACACGGATGCGGGAGATCCTCCTCAAGTACTTTGATATCATTGCTATCGCGGAGTTCGGCAGCGGTACCTTCGGGAAGACAGGCACCAACACCGTCACACTTTTCTTGCGTCGCAAAGCCGCAAATCCCGATTTGGCTGAGCACTACTGGAATCGTGTCGAAACTTGGTTTGAAGGCAACTTCTTGCTAGACATCGAGTTTGAGGATGAACATCTTCTAACTGCCTATTGCTCGAAGATCGGTATCGCACTTGACACCTACAGAACTCTGCTCAACGGTTCGCCCAGCCCCGCCTTGCTGGAGACCGAAATGTTCAAGGAATACCGCAAGGCCTTTGACACCTCCACCGATGCAAAGAACATCCATAAAAAGAAACGTAACAACAATTACACAGAAGCTGACCGCGCCGACGAACTCCAAGAGGCATGGCTTGATTTCTTGCGAGCGATTGAGAGCGACAAGCTCTACACTTTCATGTTGGCCAAGAGTAATCCGTTGCCGGTCGTCCTGATGAAAAGCCCTGCCGACAACAAAACTATGAAGACCTTCCTCGGCTATGAATGGAGTTCGCGCAAAGGGAACGAAGGCATCAAATATATCGGTGCGTCGATACCCTCCACTGATGACGACGACGACGAGGAGGCAATTTTCATCAATAAAGGTATCTCCCAAATCAAGACACCGCTCTTCAATCCTGGAGACCTCTACGACCCTGCCAAAGTCAACTCCATCATCCGAGCCGCTTTCAACGGCGAAATGATAACGATTCCTGACGTACTTGCCCCACTCATTTCATGTACACATCTGACCGACCTGCTCGACTTCAGCCGTGTCACCTTCGATAAAGCGTTCAAAACAACGCAAACCGTGAAAACGGAAATTGTGAGTCAATACCCGCTGGTTAAGTTAGGAGACCTCGCGGAGTACTCCTCAAATACCGTCTTTGCCTCAGAACTAACACCTCAGACGTATGTCGGCGTGGACAACCTGTTGCAAAATCTGTCTGGCAAGACGGATTCCGGGTTCGTCCCAAAGAATGGAAGCGTCACGCAATACGTTCTTGGCGATATTTTGCTCTCAAACATTCGCCCCTACCTCAAAAAAATCTGGTTTGCCGACAACATTGGGGGTGCATCGAACGATGTGTTGGTTTTACGTGTGACCGATAGCGCATTTGATGCACTGTTTGTCTATTACTGCCTGGGACAGGATAAGTTCTTTGATTATGTGATGGGGGCTGTCAAAGGCGTGAAGATGCCGCGCGGCGATAAGAATCATATCTTGTGTTTCCCGATTCCGAAACCTGATCCAGCTACCCAAAGTAAAATTGTAGAAGAATGTAAAGACGTGGATGCAGGTTGTGTCTCAAGTCTAAAGCACATTGAAACTGCTTATTTGAAAATTGAAAAAGTTTTTGAGAAGGGCGATAGCAAACGAGTTTTACCTTTCCGCTTGTCCAATAAAGATGACTTTGACTTGGTAATAGGCAAAAGGGTAGTAGAAAATGAACTTGAACCTGATGGCAAGATTCCCATTTACAGCGCAAACGTTTTCGAGCCCCTTGGACATTTTAACAAATTATTATTGAAGGATTTCTCAACACCTTCCGTCTTGTGGGGGATTGACGGGGACTGGATGGTAAATCTGCTCTCTGCTAATCAACCTTTTTACCCAACAGATCATTGTGGAGTTCTGCGTGTGAAAACAGATAAGGTCAACCCCCGCTATCTGGCGTATGCTCTAAAAAAGGAGGGGGAGAAACAGAGATTTTCAAGGACGTTACGTGCTTCAACGGATCGGATCAGATATTTGACCTTAACTCTCCCTTCACCAGAGGAGCAGAACCGTATAGTTGCCGAAGTTGAAGAATACGAAGCGGAAATAGCCGCCGCCCGTGCTGTGCTTGCCGCCGCCCCCGCCCGCAAGCAAGCGATTCTGGAGAAATGGCTGTGAGAAAACTTTTTTACCTATCCTGTCTTTTCGTCGTTAGTCTGGCCTACGCTGGTCTATTTGTGCCCAGCCTGTCCTCTATCGGTTCCGATGCTGATACTGAAGTTATTGTTCCGTGTTCCATACAACCCTACTCTAGCCTCATGATCGATTTCACCGTCGCAAACCCGACATCCACCAACACCTTACTCTTAGCCTTCGGGAAGGATCTGAACGCCGACGGCGAGCTTGCCACCGAGGAAATCAAATATCAAGTCGGCTGGGAAACCGGGGTTTGGGTCGAGTATTCCTCAAATGCCGTGGATTCGCAACCCCTCGAACTAGGATTAACAGGCAACAGATTTCTAAGGCATATAACAACCGGGGACTGGGACATCGCAAACCTGATCGTGCGTGGCGAGGTCTCGGGAAGGTTTTTCACCGGTAAAGCACCGACCCTCATCCTTTTAAGGTAATCCCCCATGTACGATCTCATTTGTGAAGCCTTCGGCCCGGATACCGTCAAGCTCTGCTTCTTCCTCCTGATCACCCTGCTCTTCGCCGCCTGGCTGGTGGCGTTGCGGCGGGAGAGCGGCATGACGGAAAGCTGGTGGAAATATCATTGCCGCATCGTCGGCAGGCGCACCGCCATCCTCGGTGTTATATTCATGCTCTGTTTCGGATACGCCCAGCAGAAAGAGGAGCAACAACAGGCACAGCAGCAGGCGGTCATCGAGCTGTTCACATCCATTACTGATGTTGTCGTATCAACCCCTTTTTCCCCGCCCTCCGGTCCGGCCACCGGCTCTTCCAACAGCCTTCACCGGGAAAGCAATTTCTTAGCAGTCAAACCACTCGCTCGGCTGGTGCGGGCAGGCACAGTGAGTGCCAATGTGCCCGAGCCCAATGTCTGTTAGGCTGTCGCGCAGCAGTTTGAGCACCAGTTCCGGCGCATTGCAATCCGCGCTCAGATGCCCCAGTACCACGCACCCCAACGCCGGGTGGGCGATCTCCCTGACCAAGTCCAGCACCTGCTCGTTAGACAGATGGCCGTGGCGCGAGCTGATGCGTTGCTTGATCGACCACGGGCGCTTGGTGTCCGCTTCAAGCAAGCCGGCATCGTAGTTGGCTTCGACAAACAGGCCGTTCAAGCCGCGCAGGTTTTCAGTCATGTTGCGGGTGACGAAGCCGGCATCTGAGAGCAAGCCCAGACGTTTTGTTTGGTGGTGGATGACGAAACCTACCGGATCTACAGCGTCGTGTTGGATGGTGAACGAATCGATGTTTACCGCGCCGATGGCAAATGTCCGGCCAGCTTCAAAGAGTTTCCATTTGCCATTTGTGATGCCTGTTTCGCGGACTACTTGCGCGGTAGCGGCGGTGGCGAAAACCGGCAGTGGGTGTTGCTTGAGGAAGACTTTCAGGCCACGGACGTGGTCGCCGTGTTCATGGGTGAGTAGAATGCCATCCAAGGAGTCCGCCGCGATGCCCACTTGGGCCAGCCGCAGCGTGAGTTGTTTGGCGCTCAGTCCGGCATCAACCATCAAGCGCAGGCCGCCACACTCGACGAGTGCCGCATTGCCACTGCTACCACTTCCAAGAATCACAAAGCGCATCTGGCGCGGATGATGGGGAATGCGGCAAGCACTGACAAGAACTACCATCAGCGCCGGCAAATTGGCGTGCCACACCCCGGCGTGCCAGTGTCCCAAATGGTGCTTGAACCCCCAGCCATTGCCGTGTGCAATGGCCGCGCCATGGCGTACCCCAACGAGCACTTCCTGCTGCATTCACCCACCGCGCGGCGGCTTTTTCACGAGGTTGCCAAGGATCTGCCGATAATCGATTATCACTGCCACCTCTCGCCGCGTGAGATAGCCGGCAACCAACGGTGGGAAAATCTGGCGGAAATCTGGCTTGGCGGCGATCATTACAAATGGCGCCTGTTGCGGGCCAACGGCGTGACCGAAGATCTGATCACCGGCAAATCCACCCCGCGCGAAAAATTCCAAGCCTGGGCGGCAACCGTGCCGCTCACGTTGTGCAATCCGATCCACCACTGGACACATCTGGAACTCCAGCGCTACTTCGGCATCGATTTGCTTCTCTCCGCACAAACCGCGGATGAAATCTGGGAGCGCGCCAATGCAATCCTCGCCACCCCGGATTTTTGCGCGCACGGACTGCTGCAAAAATTTGCTGTCAGGATGGTTGGTACGACGGATGATCCGGCGGATTCGCTGGCTGACCACCATGCGATTGCCGCCTCTGGATTGGCCACGCGGGTGTTGCCCACCTTTCGTCCGGACAAGGTGTTTTTGGTGGATCAGCCGGCCCAACTGGAAGCTTGGCTGGGGAAGTTGGAAGCGGTCGCCGATGTGTCGATCATTTGTTTGTCGGATCTGTTGGCGGCTTTGCAACAACGCCACGATGATTTTCATGCGGCTGGCGGGCGCTTGTCAGATCACGGGTTGGGCCGCTGTCCGGCGCTTGGCTGTTCGGATGCGCATGCCTCGATCATTTTCGACAAGGCACGTTCCGGCAAGGCGGTTACTGCCGAGGAACAGGAACAGTTTGCATTCTATCTGATGGTTTTCTTCGGCCAACTCGATGCCGCCCGCGGTTGGACCAAACAACTCCACCTCGGTGCCTTCCGCAACACCAATACCCTGATGTACGGCAGACTGGGACCGGACAGCGGCTATGACACCATCGGCGACCACCGCCAGGGCGAGGCTCTTGTCAGATATATGGATGCCCTTGCCAGTGAGGGGGCCATGCCGAAAATGATCCTCTACAACCTCAATCCGGCCGACAACTATCTGTTCGCCGCGATGACCGGCGCCTTCCAGGATGGCAGCACTGCCGGCAAGATCCAGTATGGATCCGGGTGGTGGTTCCTCGATCAGAAAAATGGGGTGGAACTCCAACTCGAGGCCTTGGCGGCCACCGGCCTGCTCGCGCGCTTTGTCGGAATGCTCACGGATTCCCGCTCATTCCTGTCATATCCGCGCCACGAGTATTTCCGCCGGATTCTGTGCAATTGGTTAGGTTCCGCAGCTGATCGAGGCGAGTTGCCGGATGACTTCGCGGCGCTTGCGGAATTGGTGCGCGGCGTGTGCTTTGAAAATGCCAGCAGCTATTTCGGCTTTGCCGATTGATGGGGCTGCTTCAATGGCCGTTAGGGCTGCGCCAGTGGTCAGTGATGGCTTGTTGCAGGCGGGCGGTGACTTCGTCGATGCCGCAGTCGCCTGGGATGACGCGGGCAAACGGCTCGTCCTTGAGCGAGAGGAATATCTGGCGGCAGCGTTGCAGGTTTTCACGTTGCTCAAACTCGTTGGCGGTATCGCCGCGGGAACCGATCCGTGCCAGTGCGGCATCCACCTCCAAGTCAATAATCAGCAAGAGATCCGGCACCGGCGCAAACACCTCATTGAGCCGGCGGATTTCCACCGGATCGAAGCCGCGTGCGCCTTGATAGGCCATGGTTGAGAAGTAATAACGGTCGAGAATAACCACCTTGCCAGCCGCCAGTGCCGGCGCGATTAATTCCGCCACATGCTGCCGCCGGTCATTGAGAAAATACTCCAATTCCGCCGGTGCCGACAAGCGTCCGCTGGCGGCTGATTCGCGCAATTTTTTCCCCCACGGGCCATCCGTAGGTTCGCGGCTGGCAACGACCTCGCGGCCTTGCGCCGCGAGCCAATCGGCGAGGCGCCGCACCTGGGTGGATTTGCCGGTGCCGTCGATGCCTTCAATGACGATGAATGTTCCGTTAGACATGGGTAGGGTTAGGCTCAAGGCACCAGCCTGCAAGGCGCAGGCGGGAAGATCAAGAGCAGAAACCGTGGCCGGTGGGGAAGGGGTGCCGGAGCCGGGAGCATGGGTGGCCACCAACGGGTCGTCATAACCACCGACACTGTCCTCAGTACCAGAACCCGGCGCGGCGCGGGCGTGGAAAATTGAGGGACTTGGCCTGTAAAGCGGGTTCTCGCCGAGCTGTGGCTCGGCGTTCCCGGGCAATGTTCCCCGGAAGTTTGCTGCGAATGGGCGCATTGCCATTCTGCTTTGTCTTCCTGCTTGCGGTTCGCGCCAGATCGGGCACGCTCATCGGCGTGAACTCCGCTCCTCTTGGAATCTTTGACTCAGGTGTCGGCGGCCTGACCGTCGTGCGTGCAGTGCAGGAACTGCTGCCAGCCGAGAATATCTTGTATCTGGGCGATACCGCACGTTTGCCATACGGCTCGAAAAGCCCGGCAACCATCCGCCAGTTCGCCGATGAAGACGTGCGGTTTTTGATTTCCCATGGGGTCAAGGCGGTGGTGGTGGCATGCAATACGGCAACTGCTCATGCGCTGCCTATTTTGTTAAGTCATTATCGTGTGCCCATCCTTGGAGTAATTGAGCCGGGGGTGGAAGACGCCTTGGCCGACCCCAAGGCCGCGCGGATAGGCATCATCAACCCCTTTTTCCCCGCCCTCCGGTCCGGCCACCGGCTCTTCCAACAGCCTTCACCGGGAAAGCAATTTCTTAGCAGTTCGGAATTCCATGTGATTATTCATTGCAATTCCGCGCCTGATTTAACATCGATGCTGGATAAACAATGAACGAGGGACAAAGCTTGAAAAGTTTAAAGGAGCAGATTCGAAGCGCGTTTGAGTGTAGTATGCCTTTAGCTGCAGAAAGGTTCCGAATAGCGGAACTTGACCCAGTCATAGAGTCACTATCCATGAGGGAGACAAGCGACATAGTGAGCTTGTTGCCGCATATCATGCTTGCCGTAATCGACCGGATCGACCGTGGAGAGCAAGTGGACTCAATCGAATACGTCTACTATTTGTACGTGGCTCAGAGAACTAAAGAAAAGGGGGTGTGGATCAATAGCATCAGACGATCTAGATTCGTGCATTCGCTACTGGTGTGCCGAAATGGCTCCACGCTAGGATTATGACTGAGTGACAGGCAGTCTATCAGGAAATGTGGGCGGCTGAGGTGGTCACCCTGGCGGAGCCAGTCGCCGGGGTCAGCCCTTCAATATTCGAATTCGATTAGGTAGATTAAGATCTGGCCACCTCAAATAATAGAATATACGTGTTGCGCGGTCGGCGAAGGAGCGTAGGGTAGCACGATCTGGCCACAGACATATAGTAGCAAATGCTGTTACGTAGCCGTGCGTCTCAACTTCCCCCTTGTCCCCGCCCAGCCGCCGTGCTATCACGCAGCCACGCAATGACAACCGCCCTTCCATGGCCGACCGCCGCCACCTTCCCGGTGTCCAACCGGCGTCGTGAAGCTGGCCGAAGCCGGGGCAAAGTGCCCGTCTCTGGCGACTCCAGCGCCGGTTTAGGGATGATTCGGTGTCAAACCCGTCCCAGGACGCCGGGACCCCGAAAATCGGGTAACACATTGGCTAACAATATGTTAGCTAACAATCGATCAGGTGCCGAAACCATGCATGTGGCTTGCTACGGCTACAGGTGGTATGACCCCCTAACTGGCCGCTGGCCATCAAGGGATCCGATTGAGGAAGAGGGCGGAGTGAACCTGTATGGGTTCGTAAAGAACGATGGTGTGGACTGGGTGGATGCATTGGGATTGATTGATCATGACACAGCAGCCAAGTGGATTGAAGATCGACTAGAAAACTTCAAGAAGTGCGGCAAATGTTGCGAAGCGATTCGCGCCGCAATCATCGCGACATATACCGAACTAAGACGCCAAGGGAACATTGATAAACTTGTGGACTCATCTGCTCGGACAATGTATGTGCAATTCGGGGTAAATAATTCATATGGAGGCGCACAAATCAAACCAAGTTTTCTTGTAGATCTATTAAAGCGGCAGCCCAACGCGTTTCCGGAATTGTCCAAACTACTTAGTGACAAAGGCGAGAAGGATAAGGATTTTAGAAACAAGGCTCTAGATTTGCTTCTTGACAAAAGCGAGTGTGTTGCTGCTGCAGGCATGAAAGAATTCATAGATCAATGGAAGAAGGCCAAAGAAAATGATCCTACAGTAAAAGACATATCTAATGATATTGGCATTCTTGCAACATTGTACAACCTTGGATTTGCACGATCTGCGCCAAAGACCGATCCGAGAGTTGGCGGCGCAAAGTCTGACGAATTGGGGATGGAGTTTGGGAAATATGCGGAAAAGGCCGCAGATTTTGTCGGAATAAATCGCTTGTTCGAACTTGCCGGATGTCCAAAAGGCCACGACGGAGCACCGAAGACTAAATAGCTTATTAATCGGTCACTATTAATATGGACATATTCAGAGCATGAAACGGCAATGTCTGACCGGGAAATCGCTGCAGAGTCAGCACAGGTTA
>JBILFE010000716.1:0-2509 GCA_044351705.1 Luteolibacter sp.
AGTCCGTGGGTCTCATTGTGTGTCCGGCGCGCGGCAAGCCCGGACTGGCTTTTCCGGAGTTGCGCGAGGATTTTGTCACCAACACCGGCAAGCGCCTCGCGCAGCACGCCGCCAAGCACGGCACGAGCATCGTGCTCGAACCCCTGCAGCGCGGGGAAACGCCGTTTCTGCGGCAGGTGGCCGACGGCGCGGCGATGGCCCGCGATATCGGCCCGGGAGCGACGGTCATGGGCGACTTCTGGCACATGAGCAAGGAAGAGACGAGTTTCATGGGTGCATTCATCAGCGGCGGAAAGCTCCTGTCGCACGTGCATATCGCCTCGCTCAAGGATCGCAAGGTTCCGGGCACCGACGGCGACGCGGATAACTATGTGGACGGATTCAAGGGGCTCAAACTCATCGGCTACCGCGGTGCGGTGAGCATGGAATGCGGATTCCCCAAGGACTCGGATCACAAGCAGTTGATCCTCAACATGGTCAAGCTGCTGCGCAAACAGTGGGCGATGGCCTGAGGGTTGACGGGTGCCAACGCGGTCCGGTTTTCACAGAGCCTCCTCACACAGAACCATATTAGTCCACAGACGAATAATAAAAAAAGGGTTGCACGGAGGCAGTGCAGGCGTGTAGGGTGGTGGCATGAAGTCGATAAAGGCGCGGAGGAAAGGCAATGGGACGCGGTGGCTGGCGCCGTGGAAGGATTCGACGGAGAAGCCTGTGATCTATCACTGTGTGACGCGGGTGGTGGATCGGCGCTTTGCGTTTGAAAAGGAGGACAAGGAGAAGTTTCGGACCTTCATGCGGATGCAAGAGAACTTTTCGGGGTGCCGGGCGCTGGCGTATTGCCTGATGAGCAACCACGTGCATGTGCTGCTGGAAGTGCCGCCGCTGCCGGTGGGCGGATTTTCCGATGAGGAATTGTTAGCGCGGTTGAGGGCCAGTGGCAACGAGGCGGAAGTGGCGGTGGTGGCCAAGCGCTTGGCGGAGTACCGGAAATTGGGCGCGGGCGGAGAGGCGGCAGCCAAGGACTTGCACGCGAGTTACACCTATCGGATGCATGATCTGGGGGAGTTCATGAAGGCGCTGCTACAGCGGTTTTCGCGGTGGTTCAATGCGAAACACGAGCGGGTTGGCACGTTGTGGGAGTCGCGGTTCAAGAGTGTGCTGGTGGAAGATGGGATGGCAGCACGGACGATGGCGGCCTACATCGATCTGAATCCGGTGCGGGCGGGGATGGTGACGGATCCGTCGGAGTACCGGTGGAGCAGTTACGGCGAGGCAATGGGCGGCGGCCCAAGAGGCAATGGCAAGAAGGCGCGGGCCGGGCTGGTGCGGGCGCTCATGGCCCACAAGGGATACGCGGCGGACGCGCGGCACTGGGCGGGCAAGGTGTCGAAAGACTACCGGATGCTGTTGTTGGATGAGGGCGAGGAAAAGTTGGAGGAAGTTAGAAATGCCGCGGGGCGCCTGGAAGTGAAGGTGGTTAGAAAAGGCATGAAGAAGGAGGCTGTGGAGGCGGAGTTGGCGCAGCTTGAGCGGAGCCGGGATGTGGCATTGAGGAAGATGCTGCGGTGCCGGGTGCGGTATTTTTCGGATGGTGCGGTGCTGGGGAGCCGGGAGTTTGTGGACGGGGTGTTCCGGGCGTGCCGGGAACGGTTCGGGGAAAAACGCAAGAACGGGGCGCGCCTATTGCGGGGGAGCGGAGCGGCGGCAGCCGGAGTCCTCTGGAGTGTTAGAGACTTGCGGAAAGGTGTGGTCCACGAATGAATCCATCAAGATCCATACACTGACAAGTAATCCTAAATTCTAAATCAATCAGTGGTCTCAGTGTCATCAGTTCTTCTCAGTGGTTTTCTTGGTCCGCGCCACCCTAAACGCAACGTTGGTGCCGTCGCCGGTCATGGCAACCAGAATCTGATAGGTATGGTGTTGTGGCTTGAGAAGGGACCGTTCGGAAAACGGTCCCTATCCTAATGCGGACTGCCCGGCAGGTTCATGGCCTCGACGGCACTGAGGTGAGCCGTTCTGTGGCGCTCAAGCCGAAGCGTTCGGGTCGATACATTTCTTCCACCTTGACGGCCGTGGCGGTGACTTTTCCCGCGGCCCGCACCCGGGCGAGATAGCGGAAGGTGAACGCACCCGCAGGCAGATGGTCACAGAAATAGAGGACCCGGTCCGCGCGGATTTCACGGTAATCGGCGGCCCACGCTTGATCGAGGGCGGCCCCCTCGCCGGCTTGTTGGGTTCGGAACTCCGGATTGATCGCTTCGAGAATGGCCGGCAACGGATCGTCGATGGCGACGAAATGGCCGGGCCGCGGCGTTTCTATCCGCAGCGTCACCAACACGCGGTCACCGACTTCAAGGTCGGCGGCGTCGCGCAGCGAGCCGTCGGCGGCGATCTCCTGATAGGCGCGCGACACCGCGTAGCCGCGGTCTTGGCGCGGTTGCGCCGCCACCGGTGGCCGGACGACGAAGTGCGCCTCGCCATAGAGCGGGTGTTGCCGCGGGGT
>JBILFE010000717.1:0-2507 GCA_044351705.1 Luteolibacter sp.
CACTTTTTTCGTCTTCGGATTGTAGCCACCCAGGGGGGTTGCGAAGTAGTGGAAGTATTCGCCCTCCGAATAGATGATCTTGCCGAATGCGCCCGCCCGGTATTGCTGATGCCATGCATACAGGTCATCGTGGAAACAGGACGTCTCGAACATCATGTACTTCATCCCGCTCTTCTTCACCGCTTCGAACAGACGGTCGGCATCCTCCAGCGAACCGAAAACAGCCGGCACGGCGGAGGCGACGTGTTTGCCATGCTCAAGGGCGCTGATGGCCAGTCGTGCATGGCTGGGCGCGTCCGTGGCAATGAACACCGCCTCGATGGTGTCGTCCTTGAGCATCTCCTCGCAGGAGGGATAGGTCTTGGCGCAGCGACAAGCTTGCGCCAACGCGGCGCAGCTCGCAGGGTTCAGATCGGTGACGGCGACTACCTCGACATTCGGGTGATTCTGGAAGCCGAACTGGGCGCCGAATTGGCAGAGTCCGAAACCCGCGATGCCGACGCGGACCTTCCGGTCGGAAAACGGCTCCCAGATCCCGGACGCATTCGCCTGGTTCTGACCTTTCTCGAAGCCTGGGATGACTTTCCCGCCGGCATCCTTCGGGGCCTCGGCCGCCATGGCACGGCCCGCGATCCCGGCTGATCCCAGAAAGGCCCCGGCTCCGCCGATCCCGTGTAGGAAATTTCTGCGCGACATGCTGTTTTGATTTTCGTGGGTCATGGTGATTCGTTTTACGGGTTCCATCAGCCATTCTTATCTAATTTCTAGCGTGGTTTGGGCGATGCATCCGCGGCCAGGTCGCCGCAAGCGAATTGAATGCCGGCGAGATAATGCCGCAAGATGGTGGGCTCCCAGAAAATTTCCTTGTCGTGGCCAAAGGCACTGTAAAACGCCCGGCCCTTGCCGAAGGGTTGGATCCAGACGAGGCCAAAGTCACCATCCGTGCGCGTGATGCCGGGCTTGGTCATGTCGGTGCGGCGGGTGTCGAGGCTGGAGAGTACGCGCAGACGCTGGCGTGAATAGAGCGGACTAAACTGATAGATCTCGTCTGTAACCACGAACGATTTGCCATTGAAACACTGCATGAGCGGATGATCCGGCTCCTCGATGGCGGCGGTTATCTTCTCATGCCAGGGGTGATTGACGGAGTAAGCCCCCTGAAGCTGCCCGAACTCCGGCCAGTCCAGAAAGGTGTGCGCTGAACAGTGGATGCCAACACACCCATCAATACATGTAATTTCATAGGATTCAAATTTGCCACGGAGCACGCATGGCGCGGGTTAGCATTCGGTTTGCCTCGTCATCATTCGTGAACCTCTCGGTCGTAGGATCCCAGCGCAGTCTCCGGCCAAGACGCGTGGCGATGTCGCTCAAGTTGCAGATGACATTGGCATGGTGGCCAGCTTCGATCGTGCAGATCGGATCACGCCGCGTCTGCATGCACTCGAGGAAGTTTGCGTGATGGTTTTTGCTGTCGTAGAGCCGCAGGTCACCGGACTTGAACGGCACTTTGATCAACGACTCGGGTGCCGAGCGGATTCCCCCGCGATTGACGAAAATCCAACCCTCACTGCCTTCAAAGCGAATGCCATGCGGGTTCTCATTGTCGCTGGTGAAGATCAACCGCACGCCGTTGGCGTAAAGGTATTCGGTGTGCCAGGTCATGGCCGTGTCGTTGAGTCCCGCAACGGGGAATGTGGCGCGGCCCTCCACCTCGATCGGTCCGGTATGGTCCGTGCCATTTCCCCACTGGGCGATGTCGATGTCGTGCTGGCCCCACCCGGATTGAAACCCCACGGTGCAGTCATAGTTCAGCATCCAGCCTTTCAAGTTTACAAGCCGCTCAGGGAAGTAGGGACTCCAAGGGGCCGGCCCCAACCACATATCATAGTCCAAGCCATCTGGCAGCGGTTCGTCGCGCACTTTCGGCCCCGGATAACCTCGCGGATCGCCCACCGTGATCGTGTGCAGTTTGCCAATGTATCCGTTGCGAACCAGTTCACACGCGAGGCGAAAGTTTTCGGAGGAGCGCTGCATGGTGCCAACCTGCACGACGCGGCAATAGCGCCGGGCCGATTCGACCAGGGCCTGCCCTTCGGCAATCGTCCGCGTCAACGCCTTCTCGATGTATAGGTCCATGCCCGCGCGAAGGACGGCAGTCCCATGCAACGCATGCCAGTGCTCAGGAGATGCCACAAACACGGCATCGATGTCCGAGCGCTGTAGCATCTCACGAAAGTCACCGTAGGCTGCGCATCCGCGGAAGGTGCAGCCCCGGTCCCCAGTGTAGGCGTCATCCACTCGCCGCTTGGCAGCTTCACGCTTGGACCGCACCGGATCGCACACCGCCACAAGCTGGGCATCGGGCATGCCCAGCAGTATGCCGATGTGAAGATTGCCCTGGTCGCCGGTGCCAATCATGCCAATGGCTATCCGCTCACTGGGCGCAGTACCACCAGCTCGACCTAACACTGAAGCCCGCAACACAAGCGGCCCCAGGACACCTG
>JBILFE010000718.1:0-2506 GCA_044351705.1 Luteolibacter sp.
ATCCCACCCAGGGCCAGGGCTCGGGCGTCATCGTCACCAAAGAGGGCCACGCCATCACCAACCACCACGTCATCGCCGGCCAGCAACAAATTCAAGTGACCCTCCACAGCGGCAAGACCTATCCGGCCACTCTGATCGGTGAGGACAGTCTGCTGGACATCGCGGTGCTCAAGATTGAAGGCGGCGCACCCTTTGTGCCATTGAAACTGGGTGATTCCTCGCAGGTGCGGGTCGGTCAGATGGTGTTTGCGATTGGCAACCCCTTCGGCCTGGGTGAAACCGTCACCCAAGGCATCATCTCTGCCAAGGAACGCTCGCTTTCCGATAACCAGCGCGACCTGTTCCAAACCGATGCCGCCATCAATCCAGGCAATTCGGGCGGCCCCTTGGTCAACCTGCGCGGCGAAATCATCGGCATCAACGCGGCCATCTACAGCAAGGACCGGGAAAACCCCGGCTTTCAAGGTGTGGGCTTCTCCATCCCGTCCAACGATGTTCAGGAAACCTTGTTCCAAATCCTCAAACGCGGCCGTCCGCTGCGTGGCTTCCTCGGCGTGCAAATGCGCGACCTCAATCCGTCCATCCGCGCGGCCATCAGCTATGACGGCCAAACCGGCGTGGCCGTGCTCGGGGTCTCGCCCGGCTCCCCCGCCGAAGCCGCCGGCCTCCAGCCATGGGACGTGGTCCTCAGCTACAACGGCGAAACCATCCACACCAGCTCCCAACTCATCGGCCTGGTGCAGCGCAGCCGCGCCGGCCAACCCGCCAGCTTGAAAATCTGGCGCCGCGGCCAGCCCCTTGAGCTCAAAGCCAACATCACCGAAAGCACCCCGACCAGCGCCGAGGCGCCCCCGCCCGGCGATGGCAAAAACCAAGGCCAGCGCCGTGATCCGAACCAAGTCCTAAAAACCATCGGCATCGCGGTGCGCGATCTATCCATGGCGGAAAGTCTCGGCGGCTTTCGCGGTGCGGTGGTGACCCAGGTGACGGCAAATTCGGTGGCGGCCGGTCATGTCATGGCGGGCGATCTGGTCCTTGCCGTCAACCAAACCCAGATCAACAGCGCCAATGAGTTCCTCGTGCATCTCGCCGCCGCCGCTGTCGTGCAAACCACCAGCCTGCAAATCTATCGCGATGGCAAGCAACTCCGCGTCACCCTGCCGCCATTGCCCAAGGATGAGTAGGATCTAACCACCCGCGCGGCGGACGATACGGGTCCCGTCCTTGACGGTGTCAGGCGGATGGATCAGCACCTCGGCACCGGCCGCAATGCCGGATAGAACTTCGGTATGGCGCCCGTCCGAGTGCCCGGCTTCGACGGTTCGGGCGTGCGCCCTGCCGCCACTGAAGACAAAGGTTTTCCACACATTGCCCTCCCGGAACAGGGCTCCGGCTGGCACCACCAACACCTTGTCACTGTGCCAAACGGCCACCTGCACCTCCACCCGGTATCGATCACCCAGCGCCCGGGCCGCAGGCGGCGGATCGATCAGATCGCACAGCACGATCACCCGTTGTTCCTCGACGCCCAGCGCGGAGATTTTGGTGAATGCGGCCGGTTCGATGCGGCGCACCCGGCCAGTGAGCGGCGCTTCGCCGCCCCATTGCTCGATTTCCACGGCACCCCCGGGCAGGATGGCCACCGCATCGCGCGATAGAATTTCCGCTTCGACTTCCAAGTCTTGCGGATCACCGACTTCAAGGATGGCAAATCCCGGCGTGACGATCCGCTCGCTTTCCTGCATCACCTTGAGCACCCGCCCGGATACCGGCGACTTGATCTCCATCAACTCGTTCGCGCTGCCATCGTCCGGATGCGCCAAGGCGGCCCGCGCCTGCGCCAACCTGAAATCGTTGACTTGGATCGAAAATTCGACGGCGCGCACTTCGGCGGCTTTGATCGCGGCCTCGCCCTCGGCGCGGTCGCGATCCGCGTCGGAAACCGTGCCACTGCGCCGCACGGAACGGACCCGCTCGCGGTCCGCGTCGGCCAATTTCGAAGCGGCGCGTGCCGCCTCCAAGGATTGCGCGGCTTGTTTGCCTGCTGCTTCACACATCGCCACCTCGGCTTCCGCCTGCTCGCGGGCACGCGGCTCCAACATGGGTGAGGCCGCCGGCTCTATCACGGTTAAAAGGGTTTCCCCTGCGCGCACCTCATCCCCCGGCTTGAGTGCCACCCGCCGCATGCGCCCGGCCACGGATGCCGCCACCACGTAGCGGTTGCGAATCCGGGTTTTGCCTTCCTCGGATACCCGCACGGTCAATGCGGAATAACCGGCCGCGGCGGTTTCGACGATGACCGGCTTCGGCCAAAACCCCCACACGATCAGCAACAGCAACAGCAACACGAAAATCCACGACAGCACCCAACGCAGGAAATGTTTGCCTGAGGGACTGCGTCTGACCTCCCATGGGGCGGTTTCAGTGGTAACTTCGGAAGTGGCCGTTGCCATGTGCTTGCGGGGTGAATCTAGCTGATCAATCACGGGCTTTCAAGACCCCAACC
>JBILFE010000070.1:0-9546 GCA_044351705.1 Luteolibacter sp.
TGCGCGCCGGTGATGGCGGCGGCCAGCGGGGCATGCCCGGCCACGTTGGCTTTCATGGTCACATCCGCCAACCAATACCCGAAATACATGCCCACCCCCTGGGTGAAAAACACCAGCATCGACTGGACCTGGCTGCGGGCCGTGACCGGTGCCGCCTTGTCGGCATAAATAAAGCCGGTGACGAAGAAGAAGTCGTAGCAAATGCCGTGCAGCGCGATCGCCAAAAACAGCATCCACACGCATTGCTCGGGGGCGCCGAAGGCAAACAGGGCGTAGCGCAGCACCCAGGCGCCCATCCCTATCAGAATCATCCATTTCACCCCCAGCCTGCGGAAAAACATCGGGATCAGCAGCATGAAGACGATTTCCGACATCTGGCCAATGGACATCGAGGATGCGGGTTGCCTGAAGCCCATGTCGGTGAGGAAGATCGAGGTCACACTGAAATAGAACGCCAGCGGGATGCAGATAAGGATGGAGCAAATGATGAACACCAGGAAGGCCGGCCGGCCTAACATCTTGAACGCATCCATCATCAACAGCGAACCCCACTTCAGCGGCTGGCCTTTCGCCGGCGGCGGCGTGTGCGGCAACCCAAACGCCAACACCCCCAACGCCAGCGCGGCAGACCCGGACAGCGTGAAGATGTTCAAGCTGGTGGACCAGCCGAGGAACCCGACGGCGAGGCCGGCGACGATCCAGCCGATGGTGCCCCACACCCGCAGGGCGGGGAACTTGCTCGGATCACTGATGTTGGCGAACACGATGGAATTGCCCAGCCCGAGAGAGGGCATGTAACACAGCATGTGGAGGATGAAGAGATTTCTAACCATGCCGGCATCCCCCTTGGTCGCAAACCCTGGCACCGCCAGCATGGCCGCGCCACCGATGAGCAACAACACGCCCATCACCTTTTCGGAGGGGAAAAACCGGTCCGCCACCAACCCCAGAAACAGCGGCGCGATGATCGCCGCGATCGGCGCACTGCCATACGCCGCCCCAATGATCGAGGCCAGCCCGTGGCTGTCGAGGCAGGCCCCCAGGCTCACAAACCACGCCCCCCACA
The DNA here is from genome assembly GCA_044351705.1 of Luteolibacter sp. Classification (GTDB taxonomy): domain Bacteria; phylum Verrucomicrobiota; class Verrucomicrobiia; order Verrucomicrobiales; family Akkermansiaceae; genus Luteolibacter. Next base: position 1,067 of record JBILFE010000070.1, read on the forward strand.
CGAAAAATTGCAGAAACATCATCACTGAGAGGCGCAGGGTTGTCGAGGATTGGGGCGGGGTCATGGCGGACCACTACGCTGATCGTCTGCCAATATTTGACAAGCCTGAATTCCGGCACGAACGGGATGAGCCGCCACCGGCTCTTCACTTGATCATTGAATATTGGAAATCTGACACTCCTAGCCGCTCCGCACCACGGACACAAGTGTCCTGCCCCCAAAGCGGTGACAAGTCACCGCACTCCATGGATAGCCTCCAACTCCAGCACCTGCCGGACTTCCTGCAATAACTGCCTGGCCACAGCCCCCTCATAGCGGGTGATGCCATCGGCGGTGAGTTCGGTCATGGCGTCGCGGCGTTCCCAAGCAGCCTGCGCCGCCTGGTACACCGGCAGCGACAGCATGACCCACAACATGCCGCAGGCATACGCCGGGATCAAGGCCAGCGCCACCACAGCGCGGGAAAACTGGCGGGTGAAGGGCAGCACCAGCGCCCTAACGACGCTGGCGAAAATCAGCAGCAGCAGCGGGGCTAACAAGGCCAGCTTCAAAACCAGTTGGGGATTGAGGTCGCTAACCGACATCGGCGTCATGCCGATCAGGGGCACCGCCGCGGCCCCGGCGGCCACCGCCAGCCAACCCCACAGCGCGCGCCCCGTGCAAATTCCGAAGGCCGCCGCCCGCCGCCCGAGCCGCCAGCGCGCGATCAGCGCCGGCATCACTAACATCAACAAGGCCAGCGCGAGAAAGTCCGCCGCCAGCACCGGTGCCACGCCCCCCGTGATCAGCCCCCAATCCTGTCCGCCCAACGGGGTGCAGCGCATCAGCACCGTCACATACCCGAAAGGCAGCACGACCCCCGCACCCACCATCCACGCCCAATCGACCGGCAACAACAGCGCATTCATCCTCTGCGCCAGCGAGCGCAGCCATGCGGGAAGACAAAACCGATACACCGCGAGTGCCACAATACCGACACCTAACAACGTCCACACCGCCAGCAAGGCCACCCGCGAAGCCAGCAAATGCTCGACCATGCGGCCGGGTTTCAAATCGGCATCGGAGAGTAATGGCGGGGATTTCACCAGCGTCCGGAGTCTGACAAGTTCGATGGAGAGCCATGCGCACCGCGCCTTAAGTCCATCATTACTGCGAGATTCAGTGCTCTGCTTCAGTTCTTCCGCCCCTTGGTCAAGATTGCATATAATTCGTTTGAGCCGGTTTGCTTCTTTCTCCAGGCCCAACTTTTCCGCCGCTGCCTGCAAATTGCGGAGAATTGGTGAGACGTTGGACTTTAGAACCAGCACCTCAATGCAGGTTGGATTTTCAATCCTCCCGAATGTCATCATGAAAGCATCCGCATCCCCAAGCAATTGCCGGAAGCTCTCCACATCCCCGGCCTCGCCTAACATCCATGCCTTCGCCGCGATGGCCTCGACCAAGTGGTGCATGGTGATATCCGATGTGAGATGGTCGCCGAGATAACATAACGAGGCCACGCGCGATATCTGATCACGCTGCGGCAGCAGGGGAATCCGCTCGGCGAGCAGTTCCTTTTGGCGGTTTACAAAGCGCGTTTGCCTGCCGGCTTCCCGCAGCACTGCCAGTGACTGGTCCAACTTTGCCTCATCCAGGATTTTCCACGACGGTGCTTCACCAGCCTTTCGAGCTTGATAGGATTGCCTGTCCTTCTTGGCCGAATCACGGGCGAGATCAGCCGCCGCGTGATAGGTGAACCATGCATTGCCCGGGTCCAGGCGCCGGGCGGTCGCCAGAAAATCCGGCGGATACTCGCTGTGATCGCCGCGGTATTTCATGGCGTACGCGGCGAAATACCTCGGATTGTCCGGCGCACTGTCCCACAGCGCGCGCATTTGTTCGGATTTCGTAAGCTTGGAGAGATCGCCAAATAGCAGGAATTGCTCCCTGTCATTCAGGGACTTTACCAACTCCACTTCCGGTTGGGGCCCTCTCCATTCCCGGATGTTCCCCGTCCAACTCAGCATCTGCTTATACCGCATCCCCTCCCGCACCGCGCCGACCAGCACCCACGCCGACACCAGCACCACCGCCAGTGCCAGCACCCGCCGCATCAGCGGACGGCGCGTGCGGGCATCCACCATGGCCCAGCGCGCCAGCATCGCCGCGGCACCCGGGTGGGACGCTTGCCGCAGGCCTTCTAACAATCTCAGCCCGGCAAGGCGCTGCTCGGGTTGCGCCGCGAGTGGTCGCAGCGCGGCATCCATGAGACGATCAGGGGCATCTGACATGAGGGGTTCTAAAGCCCGCGCGGGTACCGGTCAACCCGAATGGATAATGGATGCGCAACGCGCTCACTCGGGGAAGATCCAGCGACTGTCAAAGCCGGGGATGGCCTCGCCATGTTGGATTTTCCAGTAGCGGTCCACGTAGCGCTCCACGCCGGTGCGATAACTCAGGTCGGGCTTGGCATTGGGAGTCCATTGCAGCTCCAACTGTTTGGCATCCGCCGGCAACTCCAACATCCTATCCTTGGCTTCCACCACGCGGCCGTCCACCTTCGCCGAATGCAGGTCGATAAACCACGGAATGTGAAAGCGCAGCGATTGGGGTGCCTTGCGCCATTGCGCGGCGAGCTTAACGGTCGCGCCCCCGGCGGTGGCGTCGATGGTGTAGGAGATCAAGCCGAAATCGGTGGGAGCCTTGGTCACCCGCACACGGCGGCCGGGCTCGAGCCAGGTGGGCGCGAGCGCCGACGCGAGATGCAAGACGGGGTCCTGCATGTCCTCGCGCACCAGCATGTTGCGCAGGCATTCGTTGAAGCGGGCGGCGCACCACCCGTGAGGCGGATAGTTGTTATGGAAATTGCGGTCGCGCCACGCCCAGATATCATATTCGAAGCCGGTGTGGGTGCTGCCGGTGTGGACCAGGAATGAATAAAAATCGGTGACCACCTCGCGGTCCATGCCGAGAGCCAGCAGCGTTTGCAACACCTGGAACGTCTCGTAGTGGTGGATGACGGTGTGCTCGGGCTGCGACCAATCCGCACCCTTGGCCTCCTTGGCCTGGCGCACCTTGAAGGCGTTGTGCTCGTAGGTCATGATCCCTTCCTGATAGGCATAATCGCGCACGGTCTTGACCGTGTTTTTCACCATCGGGTCGGCGGCGGAAATCACACCAAACGGATAGACCCCGCCCGAGGCGTTCTCCCAATCCATGCCGGCCAGCGGATCATCCAATCCCGGCGGGATGTAGCCGCCGGTCTTGTCGGTGATGGCCTTGAGCCGTACCATGAACTTGGCTTTGTAACTATCATATAACTTCTGAAACCGGCGGGCATCCTCATCCTTGCCGACGGCGGTGGCCAACTCGGCGGCATCCCGCAAACCACGCAACACCCAGAAACTGTGACCGGTGTAGTGGCCGTCGATGCGCTCATTGTCATAGGGACCCGAGGCTGGCCACAGCCCCCACGGGTCCTTGGCGGTTTCCGCCTCGAGTTTGGCGATGTGGCCGGGCACGGCCGGATAGACGCGTTCCACAAACGCGCGCTCGCCGGTGATGCGGTAGTGCGCGGCCAAGGTCCACAGCGCCTGGCCCCAGGCATCCGGGTGGGTCGCCAGCAGGCCAGTTAGCTTGCCCTGCTCATCCTTGACCAGCACGTGCTCGATGCATTGCGCCGCAACTTCAGGCAATCCTAACATGTCATAGGTGTGGATGATGAAGGCGGCATCGCGCGAGAAGAACCGGTTGTATTGGACGTCACTGACCGTCTGGATGACCGTCTTGCGGTCCTCCTGCAAGTCACGGGCCATGAGATCGTACATCAACGAGGATTTTTGCATGTCCATGACCTTCTGCTCGGGCACTTCAAAAACACACTCCGGGTTCAGTTGCTGCTGCCAGAACCGGCTGCTGCGCTGGAGGTAGTCGTCGAACCTGGCGTCCGCCACCGCCTTGACTTGCTCCGCCCGCGCGTCGGCCACCGGCACCCACGGCACGGTCAGATCGACTGATGCCGATTGTCCCGGTGCCAATTGGATCACGAACTCGAAGGGTTCGACGTTGGAAGGCGCCTCAATGACTTTCCAGCCGGACTTGTCCGGCTGATAGCAAAAAATCAGGTGTTTGCTGTCGGCGCGGTGAACCTCGCCGCCGTTACTCACGGCGGTGGCTTCCCACAACTTCCATGGCTTCCAGGCGGCTGGGTCGATGAAACGTTCGGCCCACCACAGCGGTTGGGTATGGTCGAAAAACGGCTGGCGCCACGCCGCCTCGTGATCGTAAACCCGGGCCCCGATCGCCACCCGTTGCGGGGTCTTGCCGGGATTGGTGGCGGTGACCCGCACCAATCCTAACAAGTTAGCCTGCGGGTCGAGCCCGACGGGAGCGGCGAATGCCTTGACGCGGTATTCGATGCCGTCGAGCAACGATCCGTAATTGATCACCGGCAGACAACCGCCGTCGAGGGTGCGCACGCGGCTGTTAAGGCGCTTGAGCGGGGTGCCGGCCCACAAGGTCAACTCGCCCCAATGGGCGCTGTAGGCACCATCCCCTGTGAGTTGGAACGCCTTGGGCGCGTCCATGAAGCCGAGCGCGTCACTGGGTGTGAGGAAATAGTTGAACGGCCCTTGCAGATCGTGGCTGCGTTCGTCGACCCGCGCGTCGTGAATGTACGTCTGTGCTGGCAATTGCATGGGGGCCATGGTGAGGATGGCCGCGATCACCGCCTGGCAACCGCAGCGACTGTGCGAGGTGTGCTTGTTCATATATTGTTAGATCGATGTGCCTGGGCATCAGCGGCGGGGTTTCTGGGAGGCGGCGAGTGCGCGGATCCAACGGCCATAGGCCCAAATCAACCCGGCGGCGACCACCCCGATGCATGCGAAGAAATACCAGGTGGACCCAACATGGTGAGTCTCATAGAGCGTGCGGGTCAGGACTTCGGGCGTCTTGCCGGTGACCTCGACCAACTTTTTGAACGCCTCGCCGACCGGCAGCACGTCGGTGCTGACTTGGGACGCGCTGTGGCCCAACTTGACCAACGTCTCACGGGCGATGACATCCTTGTCAGACCACATATGATAGAGTTGCGGGCCGACCTTGCCCTCGATGGTCGCACCGATGAGCATGGGTCCCTGCGAGAAACCGATCCACATCGCCTTCTTGTCAGGCGGAGCGATGTTGCCGAGGAACTCGCTGTATTTCGGGCTGGCGAGCATTTCTCCCAAGCTGAAGACGATCATGGCAGCGACACACATCCAGGCCAGATTGAAGCAACCAAAGAGCGTGAGGGCCACCACCACCAGAATGGTGCCTAGCAGCAGGCTGCTGGTCGCGCGCATGCGGGCGCTGACGCCGGCGACCATGAAGCAGGTGAGCATGATGAGTCCTGAGTTGATGTTGACGATGCCCTCGGGTTCTATTTTCATGCCGCCCTTGCCCATGCCGAGCAAAAAGTGGATCACGCCGCTGCGGGTGCCATCGGCACCAAACAACGAGCGCACGATCTCACCGGTATCGACCCAGTCCTCGATATACTTCGGCAGCACATCCCACAGCATCGGAAACATGAACCACCACAGCGAGAAAATGAGCAGATAGAGATGCAAGTGGGGTTTCTTGAGTTCCTGCAACGATTCCTGCAACAGGTTGGTCTCCCTAACATGCCCGGCCTTGACCTGGGCGCGCCGCTCCAAGCGCTCCTCCTTGCCGGGTTCCTTGTAGGTCAGCAGCAGCAGGAAATTCAGGCAGATGAAGGCGGCATTGGTGAAGAAGACATATTTCCAGTCCATCTGACGCATCTGCATGGCGATCAAGGGCCCGATCCATCCGCCGATGTTGACGGTTTGATAGAAGACGCCCCAGGCGACCGAGCTGTTGCGGCGGGTGCAACTGCGGATGAGCGTGCCCTGAATGCCCGGCTTGAACACGGCAGTGCCAAAGGCAAGGCACATCGCCCCGGCGAAAAACCCGGCATAGCTGTGGAAAAAGGCCATGATCAGGTAGCCGCAGCACTGGATGATGGTGGCGGCAAAAATCGTCTGTTTGTAACCATAGCGGTCCGAGAGCCCACCGGTGAACACCGAGCCGCCGGACTGGACCAAACTCCAAATGGCCAGCAGGGTGCCATAGGTGGCCATGTCCTCACCCAGCCCGCCAGCGGACTTGGCGCGGGTCACATACAGGGTCGAGACCGTGCGCACGCCGTAAAAGGCGAGGCGCTCGATCATTTCCATGCCGCCGACTATCCAGAACACGTAGCCCAAGCTGCCCAGCGCGGCCCACAGCCCGAGCTGTTTGACGTCATCCAGGGTGGTCTCATGGTGGGTGCCTTCGGAATCGGGAGCTTGGCTCATGCGCGATGAATCGGTGAAAGCGCCGGTTTATTCAAGCCACAAATCACCGCCACATATCAGCGCGTCATTTTTTCGCGTCGGTGCGGCGGATTTCCAACAATCCGGCGGGCGGCACCTGCCACGTCCGCACCCCGGCAGCGAGCACCTCGGTTTGCTCGCTGATCTGGGTGCCCGCACAGTCGCGGATGCGCACCGTGGCGGGGCCGAACGCCTGCTCGAAGCGCAGCACCACCGGTGCCCCGGGCTTGGCATTGACCACGTCAAGCTGTGGCGGGGGCTGCGGACCAGGCGCGATGACCATGTCTTGATAGATCGCGGCCACCAGCTTGTCCGGCGTCCGCGCCAACACCAGCGGGTAGTTCGCGGCAGGCGCCACCGGCTGGAACTCGCCATCTAGCAGGACCGCGCGGTTATCCTTCCAATAGCGCAGCCAGAAGCCGATCATCTTGCGGTGCTCCGGCGAGACCTCTGCCAGTCGCACCGACACCTGCGGCACGCTGAACAACACGTTGAGAATCTGCAACGCGGCACTCTCCACTGGTTCGTTAGGGTGCCACACGATCATGTCGCTGTGCACCGCGGTGGTGTCGGCCAACAGGCGCAGATCGACGATTTCCTTGCGGTTGACCGGGCCGGCGTTGGGGCAATCGACGCCGCGGAGCATGTTGCCGTATTTGCGCATCAGCGGGCCGTTGTAGGGTTGGCGGAATTCGATGGCGATGTCCGGCTTGAGCGCGCGCAGGCGTGCCATGATATCGGTGAACAAGCGGTCCACTGCCTCGTCCACCGAGGCGAAATCGCGACCACCCTCTGCTGTTAGAACGGTGTTGCCCTGCGGCGCGAAGAGTTCAATGAAATCCAGCTTGAGGCCGTCGATGCCCCACTCGCGCACGGCATTTTCGTAGAGGCCGATGAGATACTCGCGCACATCCGGGTAACGCGGGTCCAGGATATAGGCGTGCAGGCCGGCGCTGAAATGGAGCGTCTTGCCCTCGAAGCGCTTGGCGGCAGCCGACTTCACCCCGGCCAATGGCACGGCGTACCACAACAGGAATTTTTGTTTGAGGGCATGCACCTGGGCGACGAATCCCTTCATGTCCGGGATGCGCTCGGGCTTCCAGTCACCGGTAAAGTCATAGCCACGGCTGCTATCGAGCGTTTGCCAGCCGTCATCGACGATAACGCCCTCGAGGCCGACCTCCGCGCCCAAACGGCACTCGTTGATGATCGCAGCCGGATCGACGCTCTGGTGGTAGCTGTACCACGTCGAGTAGAGCGGCACACGGGCGGACTCCGGCACCGCTGCCGGATGATAGCCATCCTGCGCCGCCCACCAGCGCGCGGCGTCGCGCAGGACCTTGTAAAACGGCTGCGGACGGGTATCGATGCGGAAGGTGATCCGATAGTCCTTGAGCGGTGGTTGTTTGCCGGCGAACAATTTCACCGTGGCATGGATGTTCACATCCTCCTCCTTGACACCGCCGCTGAGGCTCACCGGGCGCAAGGCATCGGACACGGCGACGGTCATGCGGTTGCCATCATCCGGGCCAAGAAACATCAACAAGGGCGCACGCAGCACCGCCCGTGATTCCACACCCACCCCCTGGTGGTCGTTGTTAGGCTTGCTGTAGTCCGACACCCACACCCCGGCTAGATCCACCGCCGGAAATTTCCACTTCACCTCAAGTGGCGGCGGCGTGGCGGCTTGCGGTGATGTTAGGACCAGGGTCGCCAGCAGCAGGTTGGCTTCGGGGCGCTGCACCTCCCATGACGAGCGAAACGGCCCGGCATCCCCGACCAGGGCTAGGTCACTCTCGGCAATGGCCAGCGGCGGTGCCGCGGCAGCGGTGGTCCAAGAAAAGCAGGCCAGGCAAACCCCGGCCGCAAGGGCAACCCCGGCTGTTCTGATTGATAGATGGTGGATCATTGGAGGATTGGAGGATTGGAGGATTGGAGGAATGGAGGAATGGAGGAATGGAGGAATGGAGGAATGGAGGATTGGAGGAATGGAGGATTGGAGGATTGGAGGATTGGAGGAATGGTGTCCCCTACCCTGCCTGTCCGGCATTCTGACGAGCGGGACGGTGGGGCTAGTCTGTTACGTCAGGCACTTCGTGACTGTTTCAAACTGATCTATCGTCA
>JBILFE010000071.1:0-9540 GCA_044351705.1 Luteolibacter sp.
ACCCGGCCAACCCCGCACAGGGTGTCGCCCTCGCGGAGGAACGACGGGGTTTTCAGCTCAACGAAAAAGTCCTTGCGCGTGAGAGTCCGCGCGCTGGCCTCACCCACCAAGGTGTCCACCGTGCACCCCTTGGCGGTTAGGCGCCAGGCGGTGGTGGTTGCCGGCATCACCAGGGTGGCGACGGCTTTGCCATCGACCCCCGTGACCACCGCAGGCAACCAGTGACCTTCACCGCGGACTTCACGGCGCGGCGGCCCGGCGGCTTTTTCCCCTGGCTTGGCCTCCGCCTTGCGGCCATCCCGCTCCATCAGCGCCCTGCCATCCGCATCACGATCTTGCAAAAAATTCCTGGCCCCGTCCGCCGCAAAGGGGTCCACCTCAAAGCCGCCTCCTCCGTTCGCCTCGTCGCCGCGGCTCGGCCCGCCATCCGGGGTAGCGGGCGTCACCGGGAAGCCCGCCATCTCCTTGCCCAACGCCTCGAGCCGGCCCCGCTCCTCATCCTGCCGCTTGAGGCGGCCGCTTTCAGGGGTGAGATCCATGGATACCGGACGAGTGGTACCTTTGTAATGGAAGGCGCACGAGGCGCCGGCCTTGAACTCGGCATGGCGGCGGGCGGATTTTTGGAAGAAATCGAGGATGGGGCTGAGGGGGTCCGGGGCGACGCTGAAAAGGGCCTCATTGACGAGAGCGAGGCTCAGTTCGGCGGCGACGGGCAGCCCGCATTGGTCGGTGACGGTGAGTTCGACCTTGGCGGCTTCGCCCGGCAGGAAGGCGTCCTTGAGTGGGAAGATGGCGACCTTGAGTTCGCGTTCGACGGAGAAGTCCTTGGCGGCGCAGCGCAGATCACGGCCATCCATGACGGCCACGGCGAGACGGAAATTGGGGAACAATTCGTGGCCCACCTTGAGGGGGATTTTGTTGTCGCCGGGTTTGAGTTCGATGATGCGGTGGCGGATGAGGGTTTCGCCCTCGAAGGTGAGCAGGGCAAGGCCCTTGTCGAGGCGGGAGTGGAGGCGGATGCTGGTGTCCTTGCCGACCCTGAGGGTGGCGCTTTCAGCGAAGAAGCGCAGCTTGGTGGCGTCGCTGGCATCGGACACCTCGACCTGGCACTGGTGGGTGATGGTTTGGCCGAAGCGGTCGGTGCCGGTGCTTCGGAGCTGATAGATCCCGCCTTTTTCCAACTGCAAAGCCAGACTGGCCTTGCCGGTGGTGGCGTCGGTCTCAATGGCGCTCTCCGATTCCAACACCTCGGCGGCTTGCGGGCCGGGGCCGTCCCGCCATGGCAGCAAGGCGAGTACCGGACTGGGCTTGGGCCGCTCGATGCGAAAAACGCCCACCTTGAGTGCCTCACCCCTGGCCGTGCCATCGGCCCCGGTGGTTATGAGGGAAAGCTCAAAGGGCTCGCCGGCGATGACAACCGGCTGGCTGGGCGTGGCCGTGATGGCGTAGCCGAGCCGGGCCAGCGTGACGGTCTCACTGGTGCTCACGTTGTCACCGTCAAGGGCGGCGCTGAAAGTCAGGGTGCTGCCGGGACGCATGCCGCTGGTGTCGAAGCGCAAGCCGGCCTTGCCCTCGGTATCGGTGGTGAGGGTTTGGCTGCGGCCGTCCGGCAGGGTGACGCGCACCGACCGCCCCGCAATCACTTCGCCCCAGAAGTACGCCGCTTGCATGCTCACTTCTAGGATTTCACCGCGGAACCAAACCCGCCGCGGAAACTCCATCGCCAGCTTGATCTTTTCCAATTGGAACGCGCGGACCTCAAAATAGCCCTGAAAATGTAGCGGCTCCAGCCCCTTGCGCTCCTGCTGCGCGGCCATCACGTAGCGACCCGTGACCGCCCCAGCCGGTAACTTCAGACTCGAATCAAAGGTGCCAAAACGGCTGATTTTCACCCCTTGCGCAACCATCAGCCGACCTTGCGGATCGCTGATGCTCAACTTAAACTCCGCATTCTCCGGCACCGCATACCCGCCTTCCCGCACCTCTCGCACGATGCCCCGCAAAGCCACCGTTTCCCCAGGGTTGTATACAGGTCGGTCGGTATAAATATACCCCTTGGCGCTCAGGCCGCTGGCCAACTGGAGGCCGGCGAGGTTGAGGTTGAAGGCGGCGGCGTGGCCCTTGGCGACGGCGCAGAGGCGGACATCGGCGAGATCCTTGAGGGCGTCGAGACGGGTTTTGAACACGCCGTCGGCGTCGGTCTTGCCGGTGGTCACCACCGCCTTGCCGTCGCTGACGAGGATATCGACGTCGGCGGCAGGCTTGCCGGTGCGGCGGTTTTGGACGAAGGCGAGCACCTCGCGGCGGCTGGATTTGACGATGACATCGAGGTCGGAGCGCAAGACGAGGACGCTGGATTCCCATTCATCGTCGCCGGCGGTGACGACGTAGGCGCCGGGTTCATTGGCTGGGAAGGGGATTTCGACGAGCTGCTCGAAGGGTTTGTATTTGGCATAAGCCTCGGGTTTGAAGTCCCAGGATTTGTCGGGTTGGATGAGCGAAACATCGAGGCTCTCGACGCCGGTGATGCCGTGCATTTTGCGGAAGTAGGCTTGGAGGTCGATTTTGTGGAGGCGGAAGGTGCATTTTTCGATGTTGCGCAGTTTGAGTTTGACCACCGGCTGTTCGTTGGTGCGGAAGGTGCGCTCGGCGGACAACTCCAGCGACTTGTGGGTGAGACGGGCGATGGGGCTGCTGGCCTCGGCGTGGCCGAATTCCCGGACCAACTTGTGGTAGAGGTGGAGGGCTTTATCGAACTCGCCGAATTGTTCCTCGTGGATGCCGGCACTTTTCATCAGCGCGCTGCGCGCTTCGGGGCTCTGCGGGTACTTGCTGACCAATTTGGCCCATTCTTCAACGGCCCTGCGGTAGCTGGCGGCGCTGTCGCCCTTTGCGACCTTGTCGCCCTCGCTGGCACGTGCCTTGGCCTCGTGCAGCGCTCCGAACAGATAGAGAATGCGCGGCGAGCGCTCGTCGAGCGGGTGGGCGCGCAGAAACGCCTCGAAACGCTGCATGGCCAGGGCTTCGTTCTGGTCGGCGAGCGCGTCCATGCCCAATTGAAATTCGGCATCAATGATGGCATTCTGGCTTTCCGACCATTGCGGGCCGTTGGGGAAATCCTTGACATAACTCTGCCAGGTGGCGATGGCCGCCTCGCGCTTCTTCTGCTGCATCAACAGCGACCCGATGCGGAACAAGGCGCGCATCCGCAAGTTTGCCAGGTGAGTGGCCGGTGCGGCGCGCAGTTCCTCATCGTATTGGTGCGCGGCCTCGCCTGCCGGCAACTGGAAGCCCTCGCCGGCGATGAACGCGCGGTAGGCCTTGATGGCGTCGTCGGCCCGCCCGTTTTTTTGATAGGCTTCGGCGATCATCCAGGCGGCGCGCACGGCGCGGCTGCCTTCCGGATAGGCGGTTAGAAAGGTGCGGCAGGCATTGATGGCCTGATCCAATTCGCCCTCGCGCACGGCGAACAAGGTCATGTCGGTGGTGGGCAGGCCACCGGTGTTGCCGATGGCTTGGAGCGTCGGGTCGGCGGGGTTGGGAATCGATACAATGGAATTGCGTGCGATGAGGGTATCCGGAGCCTGGGTGAAATACGATTGCACCGCGAGCCATAGGATTTCGGCGGGGAGCTGTTTGCCTGCGGCGCTGGCGAGTTCGTCCCTGAGCGGACCCAGCGGACTCTTGAGCGGAGCGCGGATCATTTTCAGCAGGTCTTCCAATTCCATGCGGGCGGCCGCGATGCTGTCAGCCTGGATTTGGGCCTCTGCGAGGCGATAGCGGGCCTGGGCCACGTGTTTGCCGGCGGGCGGCGGGTTTTGCAGCGGCAGGCGGGCGGTGCCGGAGCCGGCAGGGCCGGTCCACGCCGGATCATATTGAGTGAGGTAGGCTTGGAAATCCTGCACCGCCTGAATCGGGTTGCCGGCTTGTTGGATGGCGCGCGCTTGTTTGAAAACCAACTCGTCGCGGTACTCGCGGGAAATCTCCATGCCCAGGGCCTTGGTGTAGAGGGTGTGGGCTTTTTGGAAATCCGGCTTGGGCGCGTCCACCTGGGTGGGGTCCGGCTTGACGGTGAGTTTGTCGGCAAAGGCGACGATATCGCCGACGAGGCGCTGCTTGCGCGCCGGGTCTAACAAACGGGCGGCTTCGTTTTGATAGATCGCGGCGGCTTGTTGGAACTTCTTTTGTTCGATGTGCGACTGGGCCTTGAGGAAAGTCGCCTTGAAGCGCCAGCCGGAGTCGGGGAAGGTGTCCGCAAGGTGGTCGGCGGCGGCACTGGCTTGGTCGAACTTTTTGTCGTGGAAGAGGGCCAGGGCCTTGAGGTAAATGACTTCATCGGTCTTGGGATCTTTGGCGGCGATGATCTTATCGGCCATGGCGATGGCAGGCTCGTAGTGTTCGGCACGCATCTCGGCGCGCAACGGGTCGAGCGGTGAGGCCTCGGCAGCCCGCATCACACCGGCCAGACACAGCAAGCTCATAGGCGTGATGATGAAGTGATAGAAGGTAACGGGCAGGGGTCGATACTGGAAGTTCATGATAGGGATGCCATCGGGTATTGAAAAGTGGGGCGGAGGGTTGCTGCCACAGGCGATGCGACCCATGAGCAGGCAATACAGCCTCTTTAAGAACGTCAATGGGCAACCTTTTGGTCTAGGATGTCAATGCGGGAACGGGCAATTGACCGCAAATTTACACACGTCCGCCATGGCCGGCCGGTTTTCCGCACAATCTGGGGGTTCGCAGTGTCGGCAAATTGCGGTTGCTTGTCGCGCCACCACAGTGGATGCTGTCCGCGGGTTTCCCCCGGCATGAAAAAGCGTTATCTCAAACTGGTTCGCCAGACATTCAAGGCCCTGCGCCATCCACGGCTGCGCCGCAACCGCTGGTGGCAAAGGGTTTCACAACCGCTTTTCGACCGCAGGCTGTGGATTCCGTGCCGCGACACGGTGGCCTCCGGGCTCGCCGTCGGGTTGTTTTTTTCCGTGATGGCGATGCCCTTCCAATCCCTGCCGTCGGCCATTCTTGCCATGCGCTTCCGGGCCAACGTGCCCTTCGCAGTGGCCGCCACTTGGTTTTCCAATCCGCTCACGACACCGGCGATCCTGTTCGGCCAGTTCCGTCTCGGCCAGTGGATGCGCGATGCCCTTCTGGTGCCAATGCCGGAATTTCTAACGAACGTGCAATTCCACGCGCCCGGTGTCGGCACGCTCAACGTGGCAAGTTTCATCCTCGGCATGCTGACCTCAGGCGTGCTGCTCGCACTCTGCGCCTATCCGGTTGTGCATCTGTTTTCGGCGATCTTGCCGCAGCACCTGCCGGTGCGCTCGCGGCGCGCCCGCAATGCCAAACCCCCGCCCTCGCCGGTGACTCCGACGCCAACGCCGGAATGACCCCGGTGACGGCAGCCTTGCCAAGGGTTTTCTTTCTGCAAAAGGGTAGTGTTAGGATGCGTGCCGCACACGGCCCGCCCTGCTCAGCGCAGCAGATTCCAAGCGCTCACCAGCGCCTTGAGGCCCGCCATTTCAATGGACGGATCGACCCCTGCGCCCCACAGCAGGCGGCCGTCGTCGTGTTGGACTTGGACGTAGGCGGCGGCGCTGGCGTCCGAACCGCCGCGCACGGCATGGGACCGGTAATCGGTGACCTTGAAGTCCTTCAGGCCGATGGCTTCGAGGGCTTGCACGAAGGCATTGATGGGGCCGTTGCCCAAGCCCTCGATGTTGAGGGGGTCACCGCGCAGCAGGATGCTGGCCTTGCAGCGGACGCGCCCGCGCTCGGTGGTGTGATGGACCAACTCGTAATCCGTGACATCCAGCGGGCTGGTGAGGTTGACAAACTCGCGGAAGAACGCATCGCGGATTTCATCTGCGGAGAGTTCGCGGCCGAGTTCATCGGCGAGGCTGTAGATGCGTTTGCCCACTTGCGGGTGCATGGTCTTGGGCAGGTCGAAGCCATGATCGCGGTCTAACACGTATGCCACGCCGCCCTTGCCGGATTGGGAATTGATGCGGATGATCGCCTCGTAGGAGCGCCCGATGTCCTGCGGATCGATGGTTAGATAGGGCACGGCCCAAGGCCCCGGGCCGTCCTTGAGGGCGGCGGCGCGGAGGTCGAGGCCCTTTTTGATGGCGTCCTGGTGCGAGCCGGAAAACGCGGTAAAGACGAGTTCGCCAGCATACGGTTGGCGCTCGGGAACATTCAGGCGCGTGACCCGTTCGTAAACGGTGCGCACCGATTGCAGGTCGGAAAAATCCAGGCCGGTTGGCACGCCGTGGCTGTTGAGGTTGAGGGCGACGGTGACGATGTCGAGATTGCCGGTGCGCTCGCCATTGCCAAACAGAGTGCCTTCGACCCGGTCTGCGCCAGCCATCAGACCGAGCTCGGTGGCAGCCACCCCGGTGCCGCGGTCGTTGTGGGTGTGCAGCGAGACGATGAGGGAGTCGCGCCGGGCGAGGTGGCGGCACATCCATTCGATCATGTCGGCGTGAACATTTGGGGTCGTCCATTGGACCGTGTCGGGCAGATTGATGATCATTTTGCGCTGCGGCGTGGGCTGCCAAACGTCGATCACACCGTTGCAACATTCGAGGGCGAAATCCAGTTCGGTGTCGGAAAACGACTCGGGCGAATACTGCAACACCACCTCGGTGGCGGGAACGCTGGGCACCAGCGCCTTGACCAAGGCCGCACCGTCAATGGCAATGCGTTTGATGTCCTCGCGCGAGGCATTGCCAAAGGTCACCCGCCGCTGCAGGGGCGAGGTGGAGTTATAGATATGCACAATGGCGCGCTTGGCCCCCGCAATCGCCTCAAAGCTGCGGCGGATGAGATGCTCGCGGGTTTGCACCAGCACTTGCACCGTCACGTCGTCCGGGATGCGCTTGTCCTCAATCAAACGCCGCAGAAAATTATACTCAGTCTCCGCCGCCGATGGAAAGCCCACTTCGATCTGCTTGAAACCCACCCGCACCAGCAAATCGAAAAACTCAAGTTTTTCGTCCACCGACATGGGTTGGGGCAGGGCCTGATTGCCATCGCGCAAATCGACCGAGCACCATTCCGGTGCGCGGGTCAGCACTTTGTCAGGCCAGGTGCGGTCCGGCAGGCAGACCGCGGGGAACGGGCGATATTTGGCAAGCGAGGACGGGTGCATGGGAGAGGCGCTACGCGCCGGTTGTGGGTGAACAGTGGAAGGTTACTAACGATGGAGAGCATAGAGGCAAGACCCAAGACCACAAGACAGAAGATCGCTTCGCTCCAAGACGCAAGACTGGATTTTTCTTTGTTTGTCTGGTCTTGTGTCTTCTGTCTTGCGGTCTTCTGTCTTACCGCGTCACTCCCCGTTGCGTGGATTCAATGAAATGGATGAGGTGGGCCACGTGCGAATCGGAGGCGGCGTGGGTGGCCTTGAGTGAACTGATGGCGGTGGCAAAATTGGCGTCTTTTTTGAGGAAGAGCTTTTTGTAG
Organism: Luteolibacter sp.; assembly: GCA_044351705.1. Lineage (GTDB taxonomy): Bacteria > Verrucomicrobiota > Verrucomicrobiia > Verrucomicrobiales > Akkermansiaceae > Luteolibacter. The sequence goes on from JBILFE010000071.1 coordinate 7,471, forward strand.
GCGGATTTAAGCGCACGGATCTGGTCTTCGGAGAACCCGCGGCGTTGCAGGCCGACGAGGTTGAGGCCGCGGATCACCGCGGAATTCCCATCGGCAATCATGAAGGGCGGCACGTCCTGGATGACTTTGGCACACCCGCCGATGATCGAGTAGCGCCCGATCCGGCAGTATTGGTGAACGGCACACAGCCCGGAGACAATCGCATAATCGTCCACGCTGACATGTCCGCCGAGGGTCGCATTGTTTGATAGAATGATGTGATCCCCCACTTGGCAGTCATGGGCAACGTGGGCATAGCTCAGAAAATAATTGTGAGACCCGATCCGGGTCGGGACTTCCGCGGTGGTGCCGCGATGGACCGTGCCGTTTTCGCGGAATACGTTGTGGTCGCCGATTTCCAAATAGGTGGGCTCGCCGGCGTATTTGAGGTCCTGGGATTTTCCGCCAATGATCGCAAACGGAAAAAACTCATTGTTCTTACCTATTTTTGAGACCCCTTCAATGATGACATGCGAATGCAGCACGCTATCGTCGCCCAATTCAACATTTGGCCCGATAATGCAATAGGGACCGACCCGGACATGCTGTCCGAGTCTGGCTAGCGGTGAGACGATGGCGGTCGGATGAATCACGCCCCAATCACGCCGGATCTGATCCGATATGACGAGTTTATTTTTCTCAAAATCATGCGCCTCACAGGGTGGTTGGCTTAATCAGCCTCTACTAAAGGAACCGCAAGGCTTTTCCAGTTTCAACTCAGCATCGGTGCGGATATTGTCAACAGCATAATGTCTGGCATTATGTTTGAGCAGCCAAACATCCTGATGAGACGCACCATAGGAGGATTCCTTTATGGGGATGGGGATTTGAAAAAAGGCCTAGGTAGGGGTCAACTTATTGGCCCTTGCCGGTGTTCAGCTCGGCGAGTGCCGCGAGTGCCAGATTGCGGGCCTTGGGTTGCTTGAACATGGGATTGGAGGCGGTGGTGAAGTCGGCCTTGGCCTCGTCTTGGTGGCCGAGCGAGCGTTGGGCCCGGCCGCGGTTGAAGACGGGATAGGCATCCTCGGGAGCAAGCAGGACCGCCGCGTTGTAGGCTGCAAGGGCGTCCTCTGCCCGGCCGAGCAGCAGCAGGCAGTCGCCGCGGCGGTTCTGCGCCTTGGCAGTGAGCGCGGCCTTTTGGACATGTCCCGGCGGCAGGCACTCGCGCAACGCTTCGAGCACGAGTTCGCAGATATTCATCGAGGCCTTGACCTTGGCTGCCGGCACGGATGGTTCCTTGAGATCTTCTTTTGCAATTTCTAACAAAGCATCCAGCGGTGCGGCCGCGTAATCACCGGCACCACGGCTGGTGGCTGTTAGTTTGAGGGCATCGACACATTCCGCCGCTTTGCCCGCCGCCGCCAATTTGTTAATGGCACCCGCTGTGGGTGGTTGCACCGGTTCGGCCTTGCGGGCGCGGCTGGGATCGTTCGCGCTTGTGCCATCTGAGGCGGCGGGCACCGGGGCGGTGGCCACGGTGGGTGCCGGCCCCGCCAGATAGATGTCATCGCCGACAAGCCGGGAGTATTCGGCGGGGATTTGCGCGCCGGCCGAGCGCTGCATGACGCCGGCCCGGGTGCGCTTGAAGACCTGCTCGATGGTCAGGCCGGGGGTGCGCAGATGCTTGAGCAGTTCCTCGGTATACAGGCCGTTGGTTCCCGCGCCATCTTGAGCGGTGCGTCCGGCGTCAGTGGCGAAGGCGACCAAGGAGCCGGCGGGCGGCTTCATTTCGGATAGGCCGCCGGCCGTGGTGAGGTCGCGGGATTGCGGATTGCGGGCCACCGGCGTGGTGCGGCAGGCGTCTAGAATGACGAGGTTGCAGCGGCCGCCCGCGGCGCTCATTTCCGCGATGATTTGTTCCGCGTTGAAGAGTTTGGTCTCCGCGAGGAGCCGCAGTGTGGCGCTATCGGCACCATCGGGTTGGTAGCCGGATTTGACGGGTACCAGATAGTTGGATCCGGCGATGGAGATGCCATGGCCGGCGTAGTAGAAGAGGGCGACTTCCGCGCCACGCAGTTTGGTGCGGAAGTC
>JBILFE010000072.1:0-9504 GCA_044351705.1 Luteolibacter sp.
TTGGTTCCATCACCTGGCTCGCACTCAACCAAGCTGTGCTTTCGCGCATCCACCACGGGCTTGTGCTCACCTGTGCCGGCGACGCGGGACCGCTGACCTATAAACAATCCCGCCAGGGCAACGCGCTTATCGACCGTGCAATGCGGCATGTTCTTAAGACCAGCGGGGACGACCACCGGGTGGTTGAGTTCTTCCCGTATGGATACGACGAACGGCAGTATTGTTCACCCGGTATCGATTTGCCGGTGGGTTGTCTGATGCGCTCCGTCCATGGTACGTTCCCGGAGTATCACACGAGCGCCGATAATCTGGACTTCATCAAACCCCAATACCTGGCGGACACACTAACAAAAGCAACGGAGGCCTTGGAGGTGCTCGAACATAACGCGCGATATGTTAATCTCAAACCCATGTGCGAACCAAAGTTGGGCAACTACGGCCTTTATGCTGGTGGCGGCGGCCAGCGAGTTGGTGCCTTCGATGAACTCGCGGTGCTGTGGGTGCTCAATCTATCGGACGGTAAGCACGATTTGCTCGCCATCGCCGAACGCTCGGGTATGACGTTCCGAATAATCTCTACTGCCGCCGAGGCACTCATGGCGGCGGGATTGCTACGGAAGGAGCCTTTGTGAAACGATCATATTTCGGACTTGAGCCGCGTCCAGCAGTCGGTGTCTTGCGACTCCAACAAGGCGGACATCGCCAACTGCGCCGCGAGTCCATCGGCAAACGATGCGTCGACGGCGGGATTGATGGCCCCGCGCAGGCAGGCATCGACGAAGCTGCGCATCATCAACCCGAGTGCGTGAGGTTGGCCGTCGGATGCTTCCGGCGGCAATGGCAGGTCCCGCCATGCGGGAGCGGCCGGGCTGGATGCTTTGATGAAATCCACCCCGCCACGGCTCAGGGCGGCCTTGAGGGCGCCTTCGGTTCCGACAATTTCAAGGTACCCGAGGGGCGCGAAGGGTGGTGTGACACGACTGATGAAAAACTGTGCGTGAACGCCGTTGGCATGGCGGATCCAGGCGTTTGCCAGGTCGTCGGTTTCCACAGCAGTCATCTCGCCTGTCATGTGATCGGGGGCATTGCGTGGAATAACCTGTGTATAGCCGATGACCGCAGTGATAGGACCGAGCACATGGCGGTTGATATCAAACAAATGTGTGCCGAGATCGAAGAGCATGCCAGCACCGGCGAGTTCCTTTTTCTCACGCCAACTCGACGTCCAACTGGGCTGCAGGCCATCCCAACGGTCATATTGGATGCGGGCGAAATACGGTCGGCCGATATCTCCCGCTGCGAGTCGCTGGCGCAGGTCACGCACGCCGTAGTTGTAACGGAAAGTGAAGCCGACCTGATGGACCCTGCCACTGGCTGCGGCGATGCGGGTCATTGCGGCGGCTTCAGCGGCAGTCATGGCGAGCGGCTTCTCACAGAACACGTGCTTGCCATGCCGCAGGGCTTCAATCGCCTGCGCGGCGTGCGCCACATTGGCGCTGGCAATGGTGATGGCGTCGATGTCCGGATGGGCGCAGATTTCATGGTAATCATCCATTGCCAGGCGGATGCCGAACTGGTCCGCGAGCTTTTGCGCCGCATCGCGACGGCGGCCACATACGGCCACGACTTCAGCCGCCGGATGGGAAAGCAGGCCGGGAATGTGGGCGGTCTGGGCGAAGGCACCGGTGCCGATGACGCCGACGCGGAGTTTTAGCGGAGTGGACATGATTGGTGGGCGGGTGTTGGGATGGTGGGGTGAGGGTGTCTGGGCGGACCCGCGATCCTCGCCAAGGCGGCAACTGAGTTAAAACCGGATTAAGAGTGATAGACACACCAAGTGAAAGAAAAAAATCGCGTGATCGATCTGCGGAGGATATGATGCACGCCAAACGGAGAGCGGACGAAAAGTCATGATATATCACCCCACCAAACTAGCCGGCGCGTTCATCGTGGACCTTGAACGCAATGAAGATGCCCGCGGATTTTTCGCGCGCGCGTTGTGCACCGAGGAACTTCGCCAGCATGGTGAGCCATTCCACGTCGCGCAGGCGAACCTGTCATACAGTCATCAAAAAGGAACCTTGCGCGGCATGCATTACCAAGGACCTTCCGTATGCGAAACCAAGTTCATCCGATGCGTCAGCGGTGCAGTGTGGGACGTAATTATCGACATGCGCCCTGATTCCGCGACCTATCTGGAGCATTTTGGGGTGGAACTCAGTGCGGATAATCGCAGGGCCATTTATGTGCCGGACAAGTTTGCGCACGGCAACCAGGCACTCACCGATGGTGCTGAGTTGCTCTATCTTGTCGGTGAATTCTATACGCAGGGATTTGAGCGGGGAGTGCGCTACAATGATCCGGCGATCGGGATCGAGTGGCCCTTGCCAGTATCCGTAATCAGCGCCAAGGATCAAGCCTGGCCGCTGCTGGAAATCCATCCAGGTGTGCCGGCGATGTTCTGACAGAATAACCAAATGATCATCATTGATACAGCCTTGAGACAACGCGCCGCGGCAGGATGTCCGGTGAAAGTCGCACTCATCGGTGCGGGTTCGATGGCCCGGGGGATTGCCAACCAGATTGTCAACTCGGTAGCCGGGATGAGGTTGGTGGCGATTTCAAACCGGACGCTAACCCATGCCGAGAGGGCGTGGCGTGAGGCCGGGGTGGATGGCATCAGGGAGGTCGGCAAACTGGGCCTTCTTAATGATTGCCTAGCCAAGGAAACACCTGTGATCACGGACGATGCGTTGATGCTTTGCGAAGCCGATGGCATTGATGTGCTTATTGAGGTCACGGGTGCCATCGAGTTTGGCGCGCGATTCGCAATGAAGGCGATTTCGTGTGGCAAGGACGTGGTGACGATGAACGCGGAGCTTGACGCGACTCTTGGATCCATAATCCAGCGCCACGCGCGGAAGGCTGGGGTCATATTCAGTGTTTCTGATGGCGACCAGCCTGGCGTACAGATGAATTTGTATCGTTCCGTCAAGGGCATTGGACTGATCCCGTTGGTTTGCGGCAACATCAAGGGCTTGCAAGATCCGTATCGCAATCCCACCACCCAAATGGGCTTCGCCGAGAAATGGGGGCAGAATCCCTACATGGTGACGAGTTTCGCCGACGGGTCAAAGATCTCCATTGAGCAAGCCTGCGTCGCCAATGCCACGGGAATGCGCGTTGAGATGCGCGGCATGCGCGGTGGGGACTTTGAGGGACACGTCGATGAGTTGTGTCATAGTGGCCGTTATGATGTGGAACGGCTGCGTGCGCTGGGCGGGGTGGTGGACTATACGGTGAAATCAAGGCCCGGCCCCGGCGTGTTTGTGCTGGCAACACACGACGATCCAAAGCAGCGGCACATGCTGGATTTATACAAGCTCGGGAAGGGGCCGTTGTATTGTTTTTACACGCCCTATCACCTCTGTCATTTTGAAGTTCCGCTATCCGCAGCACGTGTGGCTATCTTCCGTGACCCGGTGCTCGCAGCCGACCATCCAAGCGTGGACGTCATCACTTGCGCCAAGGAAGACCTGAAGGCCGGCGATAGGCTGGACGCCATCGGTGGCTACAAGACTTATGGCAAATGCGAGAATTACCCGGTTAGCCGGGCACAGCAATTGCTGCCACAAGGATTGGCAGAGGGATGCCGGCTCAAATGTGATGTAGCCAAGGACTCGGTGATTGCGTATGCCGATGTGGATCTGCCACCCGGGAGGATATGCGATTCGCTGCGCGCCGAGCAGGACAGCCTGTTTGCATGCATCCAATAGCGCGCATGCGGCGAATGCCCCGGTCGGGCGTACGTTGAGCACAGCCCAACCTGAGCGGGTTGTTGATTTTGTGTACGACTGTATGAATCAGATTTTATGAAACGCAAGCTTCTTGGATTTCTAACACGGGGGCTGGTACCGCCGTTCAGGCGGCGGCGACCAGCCGCAAAGTTAGTGGCGGTGGTGGTACCGATGGCCAACCGGGCGGAGCTATTACCCGATGAAGAAATATCGCTCAGACATCTGCGCCGGTTCCTCGGTGGATATGACAAGTTTCTGCTCGTGTCACCGGGGATGGAAATGATGATCGACGGGTTTGATTTGATAAAGTTCCCCGCTAGATTTTTCGGGTCAGCGGCGGCTCATAACCGGCTGCTCGGGTCACCCGAGTTTTACAACCAATTTTTGGATTACGAATACGTGTTTTTCTATCATCTTGACAGTCTGGCGTTTTCGGATCAGTTGGCGGACTGGTGCCGTGCGGGCTGGGATTACATTGGGCCGCCGTTTATGAAATGCGAGGCCACGCCGTGGGTGAAGGAACCCCGGGTCGGCAACGGAGGCTTCACTCTGTTACGGGTGGAGAGTGCGCTCCAAGTCATTCATAACCGTCATCGCCAGCAACCGTCTACCTTTTGGCTCGATCTGTTCACCCGCCGTGGCCAGCACTTGCTGCCCGTGATCAAATGCCTGGAGATGATGCAAACGCGCTTTCCCGGATCGCGGCTCATCAAGCGTCTTGTGGACGAGTGGCAATGGTCGGAGAATCCCAGCGCTAATAACCGCAACAATGACATGTTTTGGTCGGATCAAGCTCGCCGGTATCTGCCACAGTTCAAGGTGGCAACATTTGAGGAAGGACTGCGTTTTGCCTTCGAGGCGGCGCCTCGCAAGTGTCTGGAGATCAACGGGGGCCGGATGCCATTCGGTTGCCATGCCTGGGGCCGCTATGATCGTGAGTTCTGGTCATCTCATCTATTGCATGACCCGTCATAACCCGAAAAATTGTCCCTTGTAGCATGAGTATCGATGTATCCATTTGCTTGCCAACGCTCAACAGCCGTCGATTTCTAACGGATCGGCTTGAAAGCATCCGACAACAGAGTTTCAGCCGTTGGGAGGTGGTGGCTGTGGACAGCTATTCGGATGATGGCACCTTCGGCATGCTCGAAAACTTTGCGGCAGGGGACGCGCGGGTCCGCGTCAGCCAGGCGCCGCGTGACGGGATCTATCCGAATTTCAATCGTTGCATCCGGCAGGCCAAGGGCCGCTTCGTATACATTGCGACGAGCGACGACACCATGGCGCCTGATTGCCTGGAGAAACTCACGGGGGCGCTGGTGGAAAATCCGGATTGCGATCTGGCGCATTGTCCCATGCGGGTGATTGATGAGGATGGTCTGCCTGGCCGGGACTGGTGGTCGGGCAATTCCATGTTTGCGCGCAGTTCGGGAGATCTGTTGAATTATCCACACAAACGGATTGCTCCGTTAGACGGAATTTTGTGCATGCTGGGTGACAACATCTATTCCTCTGTGACGCAACTTCTGGTCAAACGCTCGTTGTTTGACAAGATCGGATTCTATCAATCGGACTGGGGGTCTTTGGGTGATTTTCACTGGAATTTGCGCGCGGGTCTTGCCGCCTCAACCGTACATGTGCCGGATACCTGGGGTGGCTGGCGGATGCACTCAAGCCAGGCAACTGCCGGCGTGCTGCTTGGTTCAGCGGACCATCAGGCAATGATCGACGACATGATCCATGACGTGCTGGCCAACTTGGATCGCTGCCTTGGCGCCAAGGATTGGAACGACGTGTTTGTTAATCTTGTCAGGCGTGCGTGCGCCCTCCGCAGCCATCTTCGGCAGCACGCCCGGCACACAAGGCGCATGGAACGCCGACTTTTCCTGATCCGGGAGGCTTTGTTAGGGAAAGGTCTTGCCTGGCAACATCTGGCCTCCTTGTCTGCGGGTCACAATCGTTGGCCGGGAGCGGCGCCACAGGCGGTGCGGGGGTGGTTGGAGGGTGGCGGATTGGCTCGCTTAAGTGATTGGAACGGGCGCTATTGAACTTACAATTATACATCCCTCATGCACAATAACACTCAACGCAGGCCGAAGATCCTCTGCCTAACATCACACGCGCCGCAGGGTCAGGAGCAAGGAGCCAGGCTGAGAGCGCGGCATATCCTTCGCCAATTGAACCGGATTGCCGAGGTCCGGCTGGTCTTGGCTGGGTCCTACGAGGAATATGCCGGTGAGCCGGGTTTGGATCCGAACCCGACTCGGCCATGCGAGGTCTTTGATTTTCACCCGTGGAAAGTGCAAGGATGGGGTGAACGCATGCGCCGTGAGTTGGGATCGACTTATCTGAACACCCATGGCGTCAAGGCCACGGACAATGACCGCCGCCATCTCATGCAATTGATCAATGAGCATGATTTGGTCTGGGTTCACGGTTTGCGAGTCGCCAATGGATTCAACCTTTGGAGGTGGCCGAAAACGATCCTCGACATCGACGACATCCCCAGTGAGGTGAGCAAAACCGTGATGGCCCAAGCGAAGGGCGTGGCAACAAAACTGGGTGCGTTACGCAAGTTCTGCCAATGGAAACGTCATGAGGCGCGCCTGTTTGAGCGCTTCGAGGCCGTGGCGGTGTGTAGCGAACCGGACCGCGCATGTTTTGGCAATTCGGAGCGCGTTTTCGTGGTCCATAACGGATATGAAGCGCCCGCCGAGGGACACGTGCGGCTGCCAGCCACCCCTGCACGCATCGGCTTCATCGGCTCTCTTGCCTATACTCCAAACGCCAATGGCCTGCGCTGGTTTTTGCGCCATGTCTGGCCAGCCATCCTCAGGAGTGCTCCCGCAACCGTCCTGCGCCTGGTTGGCAAGAACAGCGAGCATGCGGAATGGACCAACCATTGCAACGTCGAAGGACTCGGCTGGCAGGCCGACGCGGATTCGGAAATGGCCACCTGGGCGATGACCATCGTCCCGATTTTCGAAGGTGGCGGTACGCGGGTCAAAATCAGCAACGCCTTCAGCCGGAAATGCCCGGTGGTGTCCACCCAACTCGGTGCCTATGGTTATGGGGTGGCCAACGACCGGGAACTTTTGTTAGCCGATAGAGCGCCTGACTTTACGGCGGCCTGTCTGAACATTCTCATGGACAAGGGCTTGTCGGACCGTCTAGCCAACACGGCGTTCGTAGCGTTTCTGGAGAAATGGACGTGGGATGCCACCGCGCCGCGCCTGGAACAAGCGATTCGGTTTGTCCTCGGGCGAAATGGCAAAGCCAACACCCAGTGAACATGGATTGCTCCATCATCATCTGTACCCGCAACCGGGCTTCCATGCTCGAACAAACCCTGCGGGCATTTCAGAGCGTAAGCGTACCTCACGCCTGGCGGGTGGAATTGATTGTGGCGGATAACGGATCGGTGGACCGCACCGCCGAAGTGGTCAAATCTGCGAGCCATCCATCCATCGAGATCCGTTATGTTTACGAAGCACGTCCCGGCAAGAGTCGGGCGCAGAACACGGCCTTGGCTCAGGCCCGGGGCGAGGTTCTGTTGTTCACCGATGATGATGTGGAACCCGCCGCCAACTGGGTGGAAATGATGGCGCTGCCGCTGTTGGAAAAACGTTGCGAGGCCGTGACCGGACGCATCCTACTGGCTGAGGAACTCCGCCGCTCATGGTTCACGCCCATGCACGGGACGTGGCTGGCGGAGGCTCGCGAGCCTGCGGTCAATTTACTCGGACTGGTCGGTGCCAGCATGGGAATGCGTCGGACGGTGTTCGACAAGATCGACAATTTTGACGAGGAGCTTGGTCCGGGAGCTTCGGGGTTTGGTGAGGAAACGTTGCTAGGGATGCAAATGCAGGAAGCCGGTATGCGGATCTGCCCGGTCACTGACACCTACCTCATCCATCACCCGGATCCGTCGCGCCTGTTGCGGTCATCCTGGTTAGCGACAGCGCCCCGCTTTGGTCGCACCCGGGCGTATTTGATGTATCACTGGGAACACTCCTGGGAGCCATGCCCCGCACTGCACGCCAGGCTGCTCCAGATTAAACTTTGGCTGCGACGCTTGGTGCAGCACTCCACACGGCCGGATGCGGAGGGTTGCCCGGCATGGGAGATGAGTTACCTCACTCGCATCGAGAGCTTGAAACAGTTGAAGCTGGAGGCGCGCCGACCCAGAAATTATGAACACCGCGCCTTGCGCAGGCGTAAACCATGCCCCACGACTTATGGATGACTCGGGAGGTATGGCAAGCGCAAGTAAATCAATAAATTGGCTGGTACACCCTGCCGGGAAGACTTAAAAAGACGGTCGGAAATCGCCCGACCGGCGACAGCAAGACAGCAGCAAGACAACAATGAGCAAAACCATCGACCTAAAAACATATGACGACGAAAATGATATATGACATAACAGACGGGAATGGGCGTGTGGAGTGTGTTGCCCGAGGAGCAGGCACATGGTATGGACGCATGATGAGATTCGCATGGGCGTCTGGCCAATTGCGACGGCGTATGGTGACCTCCATGATGTGCGTAGCCGTGCTCTTTCCGGTGGGCGCATTCGTGGGTTGCGGGGATACGCATTCCTCGCCGTCGGTGCCGGCGGAAGCATATATCTCCAAACCGAGCGGCCACCTCGCTGCCGGTGACGAAATCAACGTCACGTTTTCCGGTGCTCCAGAGTTAAACACCAAACAAAAAATTCAGCCAAATGGCAAGGTCAGCCTGCCGACCGTCGGTGACGTCAGTGCAGCCGGAAGGACAATCACCGGCCTTCAGGAGCAACTGACAACCCTCTATCAACCCCATCTTCAGGACCCCACCGTGGTGGTTTCTCTAGCCGGCGCGGCGGCCGGTGTTTATGTGTCTGGAGAAGTCCTGCGGCCGGGAAAAATTCCGCTCGACCGGCCGATGACGGCACTTGAGGCGGTGATGGAGGCAGGCGGCTTTAGCAAGTTTGCAAATCCCAAACAAGTGATCGTCGTCAGAAATCAGAACGGGAAGAACCGCCGATATATGCTGAACATGAACGATGCCCTTTATGGCACGGACAGCACTCCGTTCTATGTGAGACCCTTTGACGTCATTTATGTGAAGCAGAGCAATTGGTAGGGTGGGGATCCGATAAGGGGAAATGAAGTCCGCGCCTAACATTATGCAGCGGGAAGATGGTCCCAACCAAGCCGGACGGGCTCATCCCAGCCGGCTGGCTGGGGGCGGGGTCGGCGAGGCACCGCCCCTGGGGGAGCGGCAGGGCCTGCAGGCACTTGCCACCCGGTTATTGGAAGCGCAGGAAAGCGAAAGCCGAACCATCGCGCGTCTCCTGCATGATGAAATCGGCCAGGGGCTCATCGTCATGCAATTGCACACGCAGTGGATGTTACAGGCGTCCGAGAGCGGCGCCCTGACGCCACGCTTGAAGGAGAACCTTCAAGTGGTTGAACAGTTGTTGGAGCAAGTGCATGCTGTCTCACTGAACCTGCGCCCTGCGGTCCTCGACGATCTGGGCGTGGAGGCGGCTATTCATTGGTGTGCAGAACGGCAGGCGGGCTTGATCGGCTTGCGCGCTGGGTTTTACGCCGATCCGATTGGGCAACGTCTCGATCCGATGGTTGAAACGGCCTGTTTTCGTGTGGCGCAGGAGGCCTTGAGCAACGTGGTGCGCCATGCTCAGGCAAAATCCCTCAGCGTCGAG
>JBILFE010000409.1:0-4264 GCA_044351705.1 Luteolibacter sp.
GATGGGGGGCTCAGGGCGGGGATCTGGCGGCACTGGCCGCCGCCAAGCGGCAGGCGCCGGATCTCATCAATGTCTCACGCGGCATCCTCTATGCCGCCGATGAGCGCGGCTTCGGCGCGCGTGCCATGGATTGGGCGGCCCAAATTGCCGCAGCCTATGCCGGATAAATCGTGGAAGTTTTCATGGCAAATTCGCTGTCATCGCCTAGTTTCGGTCACGAATGAAGGAAAAGGGCAACAAGCGCGTCAATGCCACCGCGGCGGGGTATTCGGGCTTATTGCCCCACAAGGGGTGGCCGCGGCGCAATCTCATGTTCTTCCGGCATCGGATCGTTCCCGGCATCTTCCGCCAGACCGATGGCACGGCACTCGAACCGGTGCTCGAGCCGCCGAAGGGCGGTCGCGTGCGCATCACATGGATCGGGCATTCATCCTTTTTCCTGCAATTTGCTGGGCACTCGGTCATCGTCGATCCTAACTGGGCGATGTGGCACGGACCGGTCAAGCGCCAGCGCCACCCCGGCTTGCGCCTTCACGAGGTGCCGGAAGTGGATTTGGTGCTGGTGACCCACGCCCATTTCGACCACCTGCATAAACCGAGTTTGAAAATTCTGCAGGCACGGGAAGGCATTGTGGTCCCGCGTGGCAGCGGCAAGCTGGTCAAGCGGCTGGGGTTTCCGGCGATCCACGAAATGACGGTGTGGGACACGCTGCTCTTCGATCAACTCGAAGTGATCCACACCCCAAGCCACCACTGGGGCGCTCGGTTTCTGCACGATGTCCACCGCGACTTCGGCGGCTACATCGTGCGGGCCGGCGGCAAATGCGTGTTTCACTGCGGCGATAGCGCGTATTTCGATGGCTTCGCGGAAATCGGCAAACGCTACAAGATCGACGTCGCCCTCATGCCCATCGGCGCGTACGATTCACCCAGCGGCCGCGATGTCCACATGAACCCGGAGGAGGCCCTGCGCGCCTTTGCCGACCTCGGCGCCAAGGTGCTCATTCCCATGCATTATGCCACTTTCATGTTAGGCAATGAGCCCCGTCACGAGCCGTTAGAACGCCTGCTGCTGGAAGCCGACCGCATGGGTATCAGCGAGAAAATCCTCATCCTGGAAGAAGGCGTGGGACTTGAGTGGTAGCCGCCTGATGATGTTAGAATTTGTGGAAATCCAGGCCGATGTCCAGTGCCGGGGCGGAGTGGGTGAGGGCTCCCACGGAGATGAAGTCCACTCCGGTTAGGGCGATGTCGCGCACGGTGTCGAGGGTGACGCCGCCGCTGGCTTCGAGTTGGGGTTTGGCATGTTCGCCGCGCGCGGCCACCGCCTCGCGCAGTTCCTCGAGCGTCATGTTGTCGAGCAACAGATGGTCAACCCCGTCGAGGCCGAGGAAGCTGCGGACTTGGTCCAGACTATCGGCCTCCAGTTCCACCTCCACTGCGGGGTGCTCGGCCTTGAGGCGGTGGATGCCGGCCTGGATCGCCGGCGGCCCGCCTTCGGCCACCAAGTGGTTGTCCTTGACCATGGCGCGGTCATAGAGACCCATGCGGTGGTTGCTGCCGCCGCCGTGAACGACCGCCTGCTTTTCCAACATCCGATAGCCCGGGGTGGTCTTGCGGGTGTCCAGAATATGGGCGCCGGTGTCCTTGATGAGGGACACATAACTGGATGTCAGGGTGGCGATGCCGCTGAGCCGCTGCAGGAAATTGAGGGCGCTGCGCTCGCCTGTTAGAATCGAGCGGGCAGAGCCCTCGATGCGCATGAGCAGCGCGCCAGCCGCCACATGGCTGCCATCGGGGATGAGAATTTCGATATCGAGCGTGGGGTCGATGGCGAGAAACACGCGCGAGGCGATGTTCACGCCGGAGATGACGCCGCCACGCCGGGCGGTGGCGAAGGCGCGGGCACGGCGGTCTTGCGGGATGAAGTAGAGCGAGGTGACGTCGCCGCTGCCAACATCCTCGGCCAGGGCGAGATCAATGAGGGTGGAAATGGAATCATTCATGATGGGGCGGGCGTTTAGCTAACAGAAACTTCGCTGCGCACGGCGGCGGCAATGTGATGGAATGCCGCCGCAACCGGGTTGTCCGATGGGGGCTCCAGCGCGATGGGCGAGCCGCTGTCACTGCGTTCGCGGGTGGCCACCTCGAGCGGGATCTGGCCGAGCAGCGGCACCTTGAGTTTTTCGGCTTCACGCCGCCCGCCGCCATCGCCGAACAGATAATAACGCTTGCCGGCGTCGCACTCGAACCACGCCATGTTTTCGATCAACCCGAGAACCGGCACATTCACCTTGCCAAACATGGCCACCGCCTTGCGGGCGTCGATGAGTGCCACTTCCTGCGGGGTGGTGACGATGATGACCCCATCGACGCTGACGGTTTGCACGATGGTGAGTTGGATGTCGCCGGTGCCGGGTGGCAGGTCCAGCAGCAGGTAGTCGAGGTTGTCCCACGCCACCTGGCGCAGGAATTGTTGGGTGTAGCGGGTGGCGATGGGCCCGCGCACAATCACCGGCGAGTCACCATCCAACAAAAATGCCATCGACATCAACTGGATGCCATGCGCCTGGATCGGGATGATTTCATCCTGGTCATTGGCCAGGGGCCGCTCGGTGGTGCCAAACAATTGCGCAATCGACGGGCCATAGAGGTCGCAATCGCACAGCCCGACGCGGGCACCGGTGGCCGCGAGGGCGACGGCCAGGTTGGCAGCGACGGTGGATTTGCCCACTCCGCCCTTGCCCGAGGCGATGGCGATGACGCGTTTGACGCCAGCGATGGCGGTCTTGTCAAACACGCTGCCCGGACCGCTGCCAGCCGCTCCGGTGGCGGCGGGCTTGGTTTCTATCACGATATTGGCGTGGCCGATGTCCGGCAGCGGGTCGAGAATGGTGTGGCAATCGCGGAATATCTGCTCGGGGATTTTCGGGTCGTTGGTTTGGACTTCGATATTGATGGTGGCCAATCCCGGTTGGCAGGTGACGGATTTGACCAGGCCAAAGGAAACAATGTCGCGGGAAAAACCCGGATATCGGACCTGGCGGAGGGCTTCGCGGATGAAATCTGGACTCATGGGCGCAGCATTCTCGCTCATTTTCGCCCGTGTGCAATCACTTTTCGCCTGAGTTCTAACTCGCCTGAAAACAAGGACTGGTTCCCAATTCCATGACACGCTCAGCTACAACGACCCGACCTACTGCTACGACGCCATCGGGTTCCGGATGGCCCGCAGTTCAGTCAAAGTTTTGCAGAATGGACACGCAGCCACGATCCATAAAACATGATCGCAGCAAGAAGCAATTGTGTGCGCCTCCATTCGCAACACCACCCCGCCTGTCAAGCGGCTTTACGAAAAAAGTGGCCCCAGAGACTAAAACCCAATCATGTCAGGAAGCCGGAATTCCCCTGCGAATATCGGCTTCTGTGCCTTTTCGTCATAACCGACAGTCATCCAGCGCACATTGTCTTTGGTGCCATGGGGGCCATATGGATTTGGCTCCGGCGTCACGCAAGAGAATGTGTCCCGTGACAAAGCGGAAGCGCTGGGCCTAAAATAATCCTTGAAACGCCTTCAGCGGCTGCTATCATCCTTGCGTTGCCCGATGACAAAGACATCCAAACCAAAGGATTCCAACCTTCCGAAGTGCTCTCCGGAATACGTGGAATTCGTTCAACAGAGCCGGAGAGTTTTGGGTTTGCCCGAGAAATCCGCACCGACCGAGAGGCTGAATCCCTCGCTTCATGGTTTGATGAAAGAGGTGCTCTATGGATCAAGAGCAACCCTCCTAAGCCGGACGAATTGACCGGAGGTGAGCATTACGTTGAAATTGACGAGGATTCCGGTCTGGTTTTCAAATCAACCCTTCCAGCGAAAGATTTGCTTATCATGGATGCGCTTCCAAGAAATGTCCTGACGCTCAAGAACGGGGATGTGATGCCGTTTGATGTGGTGATTGTTCAGCCATCGGCTAATCTAAAATCGAGGCTTGGCCTTTAAGGGGGGCACCCACGCTTACAAGAGAATCTCGCGCACCGCATAACGCGCTTGCGTATCTGCCGGGGATGGCCTAAAAATCCCGCCGATGAAACGTCGCACCGCCCTCCTCGCCATTGCCCTTTTTCCATTCCTCGCTTGCTCCCAGGAAAAAAAGGCCCCGGCCGCCCCGGCCGCCGCCGCAACTGCGGAAGCCAAAGCCACGCCGGCCAAGGCCGCCAAGGTCCGCTTCAAAACCAGCCAAGGGGAGTTTGTGATTGAACTCAA
>JBILFE010000073.1:0-9416 GCA_044351705.1 Luteolibacter sp.
CCGCGCAATGAATCCTATGTGATCTGGACTTACGGCAAGGATGGCAAAAAGGGCAGCGAAGAGAGCAAAGGCAAAAAGCTGCCGCCATACCGGGGTTCCGACGACGTGGTTTCCTGGCAGTGATCGCAACCCGTGCTTGCCTGCCGGGCGGGTCTTGATCTAGCCTCCGGACATGCAGACTATTCGAGCCGGAGTTGCGGGGGCGGGGGCCATGGGGCGGAATCACGCGAGGGTTTATTCTTTGTTAGACAAGGTGCTGCTCACGGCCGTTTACGATGCGGATCCGCTGCGGGCGGCGGGGGTGGCGGCGGAGTTTGGCGCGCAAGCGGTGGCCAGTTTGGAGGAATTGGCGGCGCTGTGTGATGTTGCCAGCGTGGCGGTGCCCACTGTGGCGCATCGGGACGTGGGCTGTCGATTGATGGAGATGGGGGTGCATGTGTTGATGGAAAAGCCGATCTCACCGACGGTGGAGGACGCGCAGGTGATGGTGGCAACGGCGCAACGCACCGAGCGGGTGCTGCAAATCGGCCACATCGAACGTTTCAATCCGGTGATGCGTGAATTGGAAAAGAAGCTCTCCCACCCGCGCTTTATCGAGGCGCACCGGCTGTCGCCCTTTCCTAACCGCAGCATCGACATCGGGGTGGTGCTGGATCTGATGATTCACGATTTGGAAATCATCCTGCACTTGGTGCGTTCGCCGATTGTCAGCATGGATGCGGTGGGAGTGGCGGTACTGACCAAGCGGGAGGACATTGCCAATGCGCGACTGCGCTTTGAAAACGGCTGTGTGGCAAACGTCACGGCCAGCCGCATCAGTCCGGAGCGCATGCGCAAGCTGCGGGTGTTCCAGGAAGATTGTTATCTGTCGCTGGACTATCAGGAGCAATCCGGCCATATCCACTGGAAGGAAGACATGGAAATCAAGCGCGCGGAGGTGGCCGTCGAGCCGGGCGAACCGTTGCGCTTGGAACTCGCCGCTTTCGTCAACAGCGTGGCCGCCGGCGCCGCGCCGGCCGTGAGCGGGCAGCAGGGCGCGGCGGCTCTCAGTGTCGCCTTGGAAATCACCCGCCTCATCCATCAATAACGGCAATGGGTGCTGGACTCAGCGGCGCGTGGCCGCTACACAGCGGCATGCTTGTTCGCACCCGCTTCGCTCCTTCGCCCACCGGTTATTTGCACGTCGGTGGGGCACGCACCGCCTTGTTCAACTGGTTGTTTGCCCGCAAGCATGGTGGAACTTTCATTCTGCGGGTCGAAGACACCGATGAGGCGCGCAACACCGAGGCGGCACGCCAGGCGATTTTTGATGGCATGGGTTGGCTCGGACTCGACTGGGATGAGGGGCCTGACAAGGGCGGCGCTTGCGGCCCCTATTTTCAAAGTGAGCGCAAGGGGATCTACGACGCCTGGTTTGTTAGGCTGCAAAGTGCGGGCCGTGTGTATGAGGATGGCGGGGCCTGGCGCTTCCGCTTCGAGCGCAAGCCGGTGACGATGCAGGATTTGGTTTGTGGTGAGGTGACCATTGATTACCGGGATGAATCCAACACCCCGGACATGGTGATCCGGCGCTCGGACGGCTCGTATGTTTTCCACTTCGTCAATGTGGTGGATGACTTGGAAATGGCCATCACCCACGTGATCCGCGGCGAGGATCACCTGATGAACACGCCCAAACACTTGCAATTGATAGAAGCGCTGGGTGGCGTGGCACCCCAGTACGCCCACATTCCGTTGATTCTCAATCCGGATGGTTCGAAGATGTCGAAACGCGATGCCGGCGCGGCGGTGGGGGATTATCCACGGCAAGGATTCCTGCCGGCGGCGGTGGTCAATTTCATCGCTTTGCTCGGCTGGTCGTCCAAAACCGAGGAGGAAATCTTCACCCTCGCGCAACTTGCCGAGCGCTTCTCGTTGGAGGCGGTCAACCGCGCCCCGGCCCGCTTCGATCTGGAGAAATGCCGCTGGGTCAACCAACAGCATCTGGCGGGATTGAGCGCGGCCACCTTCGCCTCGCTGGCCGCCGGCTTCGTGATCGAGGCCGGCCTGCCGCTGCCGGAAAATTTCCAAGCGGTGGCCGCCGCCGTCAAAGACAAGGTGCGGCTGTTGAGCGAAGTGCCCGACGCGGCGGCCTTCATTTTGTCCGATCAACTCCAGTATGATGACGAGGCGGTAACCAAGGTGCGCGCCAATGCCGCCGTGGCCGGGATGTTAGACAAGCTGGCGGCGGCCTTTGACGGTCTGGGCACTTGGTCTGCGGATGCGGCCAAGGCGGCCTTGAATGAAGTGGCTGGTGCTGCCGGATGCAAGCCCGGGCAATTGATGTTTCCGTTGCGCGTGGCGCTCTCCGGCCGCGCCCACGGCCCCGACCTTGGCGCTGTGCTCGATTTGTTAGGCTGCCAGCGCAGCTCCACCCGCGTCCGCGCCTTCGCAAAATTGTTAGCTGCCTGACGCATGACAACTTGCACACGCCGGCGGTCACAGACCGCCGCTACAACGCCCGGCAGTCACAGACCGCCGCTACAACGCCCGGCAGTCACAGACCGCCGCTACAACGCCCGGCGGTCACAGATCGCCGCTACAACGCCCGGCGGTCACAGACCGCCGCTACAACTGATAACTGATAACAGATAACTCCCCCCCATCCCCCCATGCCTGAGGTATACACAATGAATGATCTGGTCTCGCGGGAGACGCTGGACGCCGGGGAGCCCCGGCCGGCGCTGCTGGCGGTGATTGGCTATCCGGTGGCGCACTCGGCATCGCCGCGGATGCAGCAGGCGGCGCTTGATGCGGCGGGGGTAGCCGCGCGCTATGTGCGTTTGGAGGTGGCACCCGGCAGGGTTGGGGAGGCGTTGTCTCGGATGTGTGAGTTGGGGTTTATCGGTTGCAATGTGACCGTGCCGCACAAGTTTGATGCGCTGGCCGCCTGTGAGGGGGTGGATGCCGCGGCGCAGGCACTGGGCGCGGTCAATACCGTGCGCTTCGAGGCGGGTGTGGCCCGTGGCTACAACACCGACGGTCCCGGATTTGTACGGGCGATTGCCGACGAGTTCGGGGTCGCGCTGGGCGACCTTGCCGTCGTCATTCTCGGCGCGGGCGGGGGGGCTGGCCAGGCCCTCGCGATGCAGTGCGCCATGCAGGGGGTCAAGCGTCTGGTGGTCGTCAACCGGACGTTAGATAAGCTGGGGCCGTTGCTGTCCCGCTTGCATGAGGTGGCACCGGGCGCTGAGGTGATGCCGATGAGTTTTGAGGACACCGCGCTGGCGGGGGCTTGCCGCAGTTGTGATTTGATCGTCAACGCATCCTCGCTGGGCTTGAAACCCGGCGATCCCGCGATATTGCCGGAGTCCTGTCTCAAGCCGCAGCACCGGGTTTACGACTGCATCTATCAACCGGCGGTCACGCCGTTGTTAGCCAGGGCGGCGGCGCTCGGCTGCCGCACCGCCAACGGGCGCTCCATGCTCATTCATCAAGGCGCGCTGGCATTCCAACATTGGTTCCCCCAGAGCGACCCACTGGCGGTGATGCGGGCCGCGCTGGGCGATCTTCACTGTTAGCCCATGAGATCTTCAGGCGGCGGTTGTTCCTCACCGCGAGGCGGCGCTGTGGCGTGGGCGCGCTGCCTGAAGGCCCGATAGAAATGCAGTGTGTCGTAGGGGATACGGCCGCCGAGGGCTTCGTGGAGGGGGCCTATCCGGTCATAGCCGTGTGCGGTGGCGGCTTGATCGATGAGTTGCTCGTCCTCAGAACTATAGAAATCGCTGGACTTGGCCTGGAGGCCGCCGCTGACGATGGCGCTGGCAAAATGTTGGGCGATGGTGCTGGGGGAGATGGCGCGCAGGGTAGCGATTTCCTGTGGTGTTTTGCCGCTGCGGAACAGCCGCAGGGTTTCCAACACGGATGCATTGATGGCGCCCTCGCTTTTCATTTTGGGCGCGTTCTTGGGGGCGGCCTCGTCCTGCGGGAAGGGCTGCGGCTCGTGACCGGTTAGCCAGTTCCCAATCGCCTGCAGCAACGCCGGGCCGAAGTCGGCGAGCTTTTGACTGCCGACGCCGGGAATGGCCAAAAAGGCGGCTTCGGTGACCGGATAGCGGCGGGCCATGTGGCGCAGGCTAACGTCGCCGAAGACCACGTAGGGCGGCACCCCGCGGGCGTCGGCGAGGGTCTTGCGCACGCCGCGCAGTTCGGCGAACAAGCCCTCGTCGCAGGCGATGTTGCCGGCCCGCGAGACCTTGGCGCTGCTGCTGCCGGCGCTGACTTGATGGGGCGCGCGGGTGAGCAGGATCGGGTTGCGTTGGGTCAGCGCGTCGCGGCCCGTGGGTGATAGGCTGAGTGTTTGATAGATATCGTGGCTGGCGTTTAGATAGCCGAGGCGGATGAGCTGCCGGCCCAGTGTCATCCACTGTTCGCGTGGGGTGTCCTTGCCGATGCCATAGGTGCTGAGCTGGTCGTGGCCCCAGTTGCGGATTTTCTCGGTGTTGGCGCCGGCGAGTACTTCGACGGTGTGGTTGAGGCCGGTGCTGAAGCCGCCCATTTGTTTGATGCGAAACACACAACTGAGGAGTTTTTGCACCTGGGTGGTGGCGTCCCAAGTCTCGTGCGATTGCAGGCAAACGTCGCAGCCGCCGCAGTTGTCGCCGGGCCATTGTTCGCCGAAATAATCCAGCAACGCGCGGCGGCGGCACTCGCTGCCTTCCGCAAAGTCGGCCATCTGCCGCATCTGGCGGGAGGCCACCCCGGCCGCCTCGGCGTCAGTCATGGCATCGAGAAATTTCAAGTTTCTAACCAAGTCGCCGCGGGAATACAACAGCACGCATTCGGCGGGCAGGCCGTCGCGTCCGGCACGCCCGGTTTCCTGATAGTACCCCTCCAGGTTTTTGGGCAGATCGGCGTGGATGACGAAGCGCACGTCGGGTTTGTCGATGCCCATGCCGAAGGCGATGGTGGCGCACACGACGCGGGCGGCATCGTGGATGAAGGCCTCCTGGTTGGCGACGCGCTGCTCGGGTTGCAGGCCGGCGTGATAGGCCACTGCTTGGATCCCCTCGGCGGCGAGCGCGGCGGCGAGGTTTTCGGCGCTTTTGCGCGATTGCACATAGACGATGCCGGATTCGTTAGGTCGCTCGCGGATGAATTCGAAGACCTGGCGGGTGGCCTTGTCTTTGGGTAGTATCGTGTAGCTGAGGTTGGGGCGATTGAAGCTAGCAAGAAAAACTTCCGGCTGATGCAGGCGGAGTTGTTGGGCGATGTCGCCGCGCACCTGGGCGGTGGCGGTGGCGGTGAGTGCCAACAACGGCACGCCCGGCAGGTGTTCGCGCAACTGGGCGAGTTGGCGGTATTCCGGGCGGAAGTCGTGGCCCCACTGGCTGATGCAGTGGGCCTCATCGACGGCGATGAGCGTCACGTTCCAGCGTTGCAGGTCCTGGATGAAGCCATCGGTCATCACCCGTTCGGGCGCGGCGTAGAGGAGTTTGTACTCGCCCTGGGCGAGGGCGGTACGGCGGCGCTGGGTCTCCGCGCCTTGGATGGAAGAATTCAACAGGGTGGCCGGCACGCCGCTGGCGGTGAGCGAGTCCACTTGGTCTTTCATCAGCGCGATGAGCGGCGAAACCACCAGCGTGAGCCCGTCGCGGGCCAGTGCAGGGAGTTGGAAGCAGAGGGATTTGCCGGCCCCGGTGGGCAGAATCGCCAGCACATCGCGACCGGCCAGCGTTTGTTCCATGATCTCGCGTTGCAGCGGACGGAAACTGTCGTAGCCAAAGTATTGTTTGAGCAGTGGCGCGAGTGAATCAGGCATGGCAGAGTGTAACCAAGTGGGACGACTTCGACAAGCGTGGGCGCGGTATCGTAGGTGAGTTGGGGGATGGGGAGCGCCGGCGTCTCGCCGGCTGCATTCGGCATCTTGCCGTATGCTCTTCAAGCGAATGCGGAACTGCTCCTCACGTCCCGCAAGGCGGGAACGAATGGTGCACCTACGGGGGAGAGCCTGCGATGAAGCCCGTAATGCCATCCCAAACCCGGACGAGTTCATTCACAAACTTCGCGCAGGATGGCATCCAAGCCGCGAAGTCGGTAACGTCGGCACGCTTGGCGGATCGGGGCCAGATCGACCTCGGGATTGCGGCGCAGCAATTCGACAATATCCGCCCTGGACTTGCTTCCGCCGGCGTACAACTTGAGGGCAACAAGTTGCGGGAGCGGGACGATGCGGAGCTTGCTACCGGGGTTGACCCGAACATCCTCGCCCGCGAGGGCATCCCG
Source organism: Luteolibacter sp. (assembly GCA_044351705.1). GTDB lineage: Bacteria > Verrucomicrobiota > Verrucomicrobiia > Verrucomicrobiales > Akkermansiaceae > Luteolibacter. The sequence goes on from JBILFE010000073.1 coordinate 6,265, forward strand.
AATCGCGGCCGGAAAACGATCCCCGAAACTGACGACCTGCACCAGGCCAAACGGACCGGAGACGTCGATGACTCCGCCGAGAGGATCGTCACCATCTGGTTCCCTCAGTTCAGCCGTGAGACCTTCCTCGCGCAGGGCTGCCACGAGCATTCGCATGCCCGTCAAGTCCGCGTCCACTCCCAGATCGATATCCTCGGTGAGGCGAACGTAGCGGTAAGCGGCCAGTGCCACTGCCCCGATGACCACGGCTGGAACGCCTTGTCTTTCTAATAAACCGGCGACCCGTTCCGCCGCCTGCAGGTTGGCTTCAGGATCGAACATCGCCTATTTTTGCTTGCTGACCGGATGGAGCCATGAGAACCGCATGCGCATGGAAAGCGCGGCCTTGATGCGTTCTTCGACGGTCATGCGTTGGACACGCTCAATTTCCGCACGCAATGCCGCGTCCGCACAACCGCTGCGGCGGGGCCGATGTCGTTGTGGTTCTGACTGCTGCATCGGTCCAGTATGGTTCATCAACCGGCGCTCAGCAAGCCCGGATCACCAGGTCTGCGGTTTTTCGTGAAACCCTTGCCCATCACGATTCAACAGAGAGCGGGCAATCTCGCGATGATGAGTTATACCCGATTCAATAAATAAGGTCGCATTGTAGCGGCGTGTCTATGACCGCCGATGACCATGGCCCGCCAATGAACCGGCGTTTCCGGCAAGCGCCATCCCATCCACATCGGCGCTCGCAGTGCGCCGATGCGTCCCGCAGTTCATGCGCAGCGACGGTCACAGACCGCCGCTACAACACCTCTCGGATGCCTGGCGACAGTTGTTGATGCGCAGTCACACTCCCATCAGATAGGCATCGATGGCCTGGGCGCAGCGTTTGCCATCGCCCATGGCGAGAATGACGGTGGCCGCGCCGCGCACGATGTCGCCGCCGGCGAAGATGCCGGGGATGCTGGTCATGCCCGAGTCATCGACCTCGATGTTGCCCCAGCGGTTGAGCTTGAGGTCCGGGCAGGTGGCGGTGAGCAGGGGATTGGCACGGGTGCCGATGGCCACCACCACCACATCACACTCTAACACAAACTCAGAGCCGGGGATCGGTTTGGGGCTGCGCCGGCCGGAGGCGTCGGGCTCGCCGAGTTCCATGCGCTGGCATTTGAGGCCGGTGACCCATTTCCTTTCATTGCCGATGACTTCGAGCGGGGCCACCAGGTTTTCAAATTCGACGCCCTCTTCATCGGCGTGGTGGATTTCCTCGACGCGGGCGGGCATTTCCGCGCGGCTGCGGCGGTAGACCAACATGGCACGCTCGGCACCGAGGCGCTTGGCGGTGCGCACCGCGTCCATGGCGACGTTGCCGCCGCCGACCACCGCCACCCGCCGCGCACGCAGGATCGGGGTGTCGGAATCCAACGCGTAAGCTTCCATCAGGTTGACGCGTGTTAGATATTCATTGGCGGAATAGACGCCCTTGAGATTTTCGCCGGGGACGTTCATGAACACGGGCAAGCCGGCACCGTTGGCAATGAACACCGCATCAAACCGCTCCCGCAACTCGGGCAAGGTGTAGGTGCGGCCGACCACCACGTTGTTTTCAATGGTCACGCCGGCCTGTACCAGACGCGCGACTTCTTCATCGACGATTTGCTTGGGCAGGCGGAACTCGGGGATGCCATAGACCAGTACCCCGCCCGGCTTGTGCAGCGCCTCGTAAATCGTCACCTCATGGCCGAGTTTGACCAACTCGCCGGCCGCGGTCAGGCCGGCCGGACCGCCGCCGACGATGGCGACTTTCCTGCCGGTGGCGCCGCGTGGCTCGATTTTGACCACGCCGCTGTTGGCGCGCGCCCAGTCGGCGACAAAGCGTTCGAGGTAGCCGATGGCCACCGGTTTGCCTTTGACGCCGCGGACGCATTGCACTTCGCACTGGGTTTCCTGTGGACAGACCCGGCCGGTGATGGCCGGCAGGGCATTATCGCCGAACAAGCTGCGCGCGGCACTGGCCAGATCGCCCGCCACAATGAACCCCAGAAAGCGCGGGATGTTGACCATCACCGGACATCCACCCACGCACTTCGGGTCCTTGCACTGGATGCACCGCCGCGCTTCTAACAAAGCCATTTTTTCGGTGAAGCCGAGGTTGACTTCGAGGAAATTGCCGCTGCGTTGGGAGGCATCCTGTTCCGGCATGTGCTGCCGTTCGATTTTCAGGCGCTCCTTGAATGAGGGGGTGGGTTCGTTCACAATGGCAGGTTGGATGGGGATGAATCGGGACGCACCAACCCGATGCGGCAGGTGCCGGCATCGCAGGCCGTGGCGGCTTGCTCCTCAAATTCGCGATAGGTGCCAAGCCGCTCGGCCAGCAGATCGAAGTCCACCAGATGGCCGTCGAATTCCGGACCTTCCACGCAGGCAAAACGGGTATGGCCACCGACGTCGACCCGGCAGCCGCCGCACATGCCGGTGCCATCGACCATGACCGGGTTGAGGGAAACGATGGTATGCACGCCGAAGGGCCGGGTCAGGTTGGCCACCGCCCGCATCATGGGCACCGGCCCGACGGCATAGACGATGTCCACGCCCCCCGCTTCCAACACTTCGCGCGTGGCATCCGTGACAAAGCCCTTGCGGCCATAACTGCCGTCGTCGGTGCAGACCACGACCTGGCCGAGTCGGCGCAATTCCTCCTCAAAGATGACCCATTCGCGCGAACGTCCACCGATGATGCTGATGACCTCGATGCCGCGTTGGTGCAGGCCTTGGGCGATCGGGTGGACCACTGCGGTGCCCACCCCGCCGCCCACGCACACGGCGCGGCCGGCGCTGATCATTTCCGTGGGATGGCCCAGCGGGCCGGAGATGTCCAGAATCGAGTCACCCACTGCGAGGGCGACGAGTTCACGGGTGGACTTGCCGACCGCCTGAATCACCAAAGTGATGGTGCCGCAGCCGGGGTCGGCGTCGGCAATGGTCAACGGAATGCGTTCGGCACCGTTGCCACGGCGCACGATGACGAACTGGCCGGGTTGGCGGATTTCGGCGATCCGCCGGGCTTCGACGTCGAGCCGGGTGACGTTCGGACTGAGTTGGGTTTTGGCCGTGATGAGGTGCATGCAACCGCAGCGGGGGGTTTGACCGCTGCGCGCGGACTA
>JBILFE010000074.1:0-9373 GCA_044351705.1 Luteolibacter sp.
ATCCAACATCCAACATCCAAGGATCAAGTGAAGGCGCGTGCAACATTTCTTCTGTAAAAGTCCGAAGCACCAGCAAACCGGCACTTTGGCCGATGGAGCGTAGCGGAAACGGCCAAAGTGCCGGTCGCCGCCCCCCTCCCGGCCGATCAAGGCTTGCTGGTGCCCGGCCACAGCTGGATAATGGAGGTGTCAAAATCTAACCAGACACCCAACCATGACCGGACACACCAATGATACCCTCACCCACGACACAATCAACACCCTTCTTCAAAACGGACTTTTTGAAGGCATTCCACTCATCGCCGAAATGCTTGCCAACGCCGCCATGATCCTCGAACGCACCCACCACCTCAAGGCCGGTGCTTACGAGCGTTGCGAGGCCAGGGATGGTCAGTCTAACGGATTCAAACCGAAGGGGCTTCAGACCTCGTTTGGCAAGCTCGCCCTCAATGTTCCACAAGTCCGCGGCAGCTCGGTACCATTTCAAAGTAGCCTCTTTGAGAAGGGCTCGCGCACGGACCGTGCCCTCAAAGTGGCCATCGCCGAAATGTATCTCCAGGGCGTTTCCACCCGCCGCGTGACCACCGTCATGGAGAAGCTCTGCGGTATGGAGGTGACCTCATGCCAGGTGTCACGCCTCACTGCGGAGTTGGATGCTCAGTTCGAGCAATGGCGCACCCGGCCGCTGCCTCAGATCGCCTTCCTCATCCTTGATGCCACCTACATCAAAGTGAGAGTTGACGGGGCGGTGCGGGACTGTGCCGTCTTCAGCGCCATTGGTATCCGGCGCTCTGACGGCAAGCGCATGGCCCTCGGGGTGTCAGCCGCCATCTCGGAAGCGGAACCCCACTGGCGGGCCTTCATCAACACCCTCAAGGACCGCGGCATTGGCATCCCTGACATGGGCACCTCCGACGCCCACGAGGGCCTCAAGGCGGCCTTGCGTGCCACGCTGCCTTCGACCCCCTGGCAGCGCTGTCAATTCCACCTCCAGCAGAACGCCCAGGCCTATGTTCCACAACTCGCGATGCGGGCCTCGGTGGCTGCCGACATCCGCAGCGTCTTCAACTCCCAGGACCTTGCGCATGCTGAGGAAAGGCTGGCCCAGCTCGTAGTGAAATACGAAAAATCCGCCGGCTCACTGTCCAAATGGATGGAAACTGCAATCCCCCAAGGACTCACCGTCATGATCCTGGCCGAACCGATGCGCAAGCGACTGCGCACATCTAACATGTGCGAGAATCTTAACCGCCAGATCAAACGCCGCACCCGCGTGGCAGGCCTTTTCCCTAACGAAAATTCCGTTCTTCGTCTTGTAACAGCCATTCAGATGGAAACCTCGGAGGAATGGGAAACAGGCAAATCCTACCTCACTCTAACCGCTCCACACTCCCTAGAAACCACCCCTAACTAACAAAACAACAACCGTTTGAAACCCGCCTCCAAATCCACCCTGAGAACTTTTACAGAAAAAAAGTTGCGCGGCCTTCGGCGTTGGATGTTCGATGTTCGCATTTACTCTTCGTCTTGCGTCTTGTGTCTTGCAGTCTTGTGTCTTGTGTCTTGTGTCTTGCGTCTTGTGTCTTGCAGTCTTGTGTCTTCCATCACGGCTGCGTGGCTTGGGCGCGGAGGAAGCCCTTGCCGGCGAGGCCGTCGGAGCCGTTGAGGCTGAAGCTAACATATTGATAGTTCGCGGGCAGTGCTGGCAGGCCGGCAGGAGGAGTGAGCTGGGTCACGGGAGTAACCGCGACGTCCCAGCTTGTTAGATTAGCGCTGCCTTGGATCGCATAATCCAGGCCGTCCACGGTGGCAGTCGAGACGGCACCCTGGGCACCGGCGGCACTGAAGGCGGCGCCCGCGCGCACCGCAACGGTTAGGATCAACTCCTTGGCAGTGGTGGGATCACTGGCGGCATCACTGTCGGCGGTGAAGCCGTATACCAGGCCCTTGTTCTTGGGATCGGCCGGGTCGCCGGCGAAGGCGAACTCATTAAGGTTGGTGACGCCGTCTTTATCGGCGTCGCCGGTTTCCGTCGTATCGGCGCCCGGATAGGCGGAGAAGTCAAACTCGAGCATCCAGAGTTGGAACGGGGTGCCGAGGTTCCAGTTGAGCACGACGTCCTTCTTGCCGTTGATTGGATCGGTCACCCGGGTGACCTTGAAGGAGCCATCCGCAGGGCTGTAGTTGTTGGTGCCGGCCACGACCGGTGTCACCTTGAAGACGCCGCTGTTGCTGTCATCGACGCCCAGATCGAGGTCGGCAATCGTCCAGGTGTGGGCGGTGTCCCAGAAGATGTTGGTGAAATCCACCGCCCCGCCGAAGCTGAGGTCGAGGGTGGCATTGGCGGCGATGGCGAAGGCACCTCCGGTGGTGACGTTTACGCCATCGAAGGTGGTGCCACGGATGCCGGGATAGACGATGGAGTCAGTGGAAACATTGCCGTTGAGTTGCCACTGGAGATGGGAGCCGGTGGCGTAGGTCAGTCCATTGCTGAAGGTCTGGATGCCAATGCCGTCATTCACCGCCGGATTACCGGGGGCGTAGATGCCCTGGATGGTGGACGCAGCACCGATAATGCCGCTGCCACCAAGGGTGCCGCCGCTGGCCACGCTGAGCGCGGCGGTGCCGGCACCCGTGCCGCTGGTGTTGTTAACCAACAAGGTGCCGGTGCTCACGCTGGTGCCGCCGCTATAGTTGTTAGTGGTGCCGGTGAGTTCCAGAATGCCGCCGCCGCTCTTGGTCAGGCTGTGGCTGGCGGATTCGCCGATATTGCCGGACACCGTCAAGCGGCCGCTGCCGGTCACGTCAACCATGCTGTTGCTGGCCAGTTGCAGCGGCGCACTGATGAGCTGGGCCGCCGTGCTGCTAGAACTGAGCGTGGCGCTGCCGGTGTCCGCCTTGAGTGTGAGAGTGTCGCCACCTGTGCCATCGATCGTGTAGCCGACCGACCCGCTGAACGCGACGTTCTTCACGCTCGGGCTAACACCGTTGAGCGAAATGACCGTGCCCGCACCAGTGCCATCAAAGGTGGCGGTATCGACACCGCCGAAGCCGGCGAAGGTGCCCGGGGCCGCTTGGATGCCGTTAGAGTCGGTCCAGTTGGTATTTTCCCCTGTGCCCCAATTGCCGCTCGAGGGCGATGTCCACTTGCCGTTGCCGCTGAAGGCGCTGCCGGTGACATCGACCACCACATTGGAGATCGAGTCCAGCTCGGCGGCAACAATCGAGGTAAAGCTCGCGCTGCCCAGGATGCCAGCGGTAATGACCCCGCTGAGGTTGTAGGTGGCCGTCTGGGACGACGCGGCACCGAGGAACGCGGTGGCATCAGTGGTGGTCAGCGAGAGGCCCTGGGTGCTGCTTGGAGTGAAGCTGCCAAGCGAGGCATCGCCGGTCACTGTGTGGTCACCCGAACTTGTAATGACCGTGGATCCCGTTGGCGTGGCACCCGCATGGATGGTGCCAAGTGCGATCGTCGTGGTGCCCACGTCGAAGCTGCGCTGATTGACCACATCCAGCGTGCCGCTGGCGGTGGCCGTGTCAAAGGCGACGCTGAACGTCTTGCCCGCGCCCACCTCACCCACATTGCTGATGCTGCCGGTGAATTGCAGGCCGGTGCTGCCGGCACCGACAACCTGGCTGCCTGGGGGATTGAAGCTGGCGACTGTCAGGGAGCCACCGTTGTCCGTCAAGGTGGCCGTCACGGTGCCACCGCCGCTATTGCCATAGGTGCCGGTGATGGTCTTGCCGGCACCCGCCAACACGCGGGTATTGGCGGGAGTGCTGATGGCAAGTTGCGGCACTGGCGTGAGAGCGACGTCGAGGCTAATGATGCCGTCGCTGTAGAGGTTGTCGGTGTTCCAAGTCAGACCGCTGAGTTCTGGCAGGTTAAGCGTGCTGAAGGTGCCCGTAGGCGTGACCGTCCAATCAAACAAATCCCACGAGTTATCGGCGGCCAAGGTCCCGCTGAAGTTGCTCGCTTGGCTGACATTCAAGGTGCCGCCAAAGGTGATGGTTTCCGTCAGGTTGCTCTGCACCAGCTTGTCGCTGTCCGTGGTGCTGAAGAGCCGGATATCGGTCGTCGTGGAGTCGCCGAGGGTCAGCGCGTTCTGGAGTGTTAGAGTGCCCTTGGCCGGAGTAACCAAGGAGCGGTCGCCAGGGGCGATAGTGGCAGAGCCTCCGACATTGACGGGAACATTGATCGTGCCGGTGCCGCTGAGGATGCCATTCCCTCGTATATTCATTTGACCAGAAGCATCATTAGGCAGCGTGCCATTGAAGATCAATCTACCGGCGTCAACAGAGACGAGACTAGCGTGGGAGATGGTTCCCGTGACTGTCATGGTGCCAGTCCCACGTTCCATAAGAAGCTGGTGGTTGTTGAACTCTCCATTTTTTACAGTGACGTTGACGCCAGATGCCACATCGACGAGTGTAAAATAACTATTTTGATTCAACTGGTTTATAGTGAGGTCCACCAAGGCCCCGATTTTATTCATTCCTCCCTCATACGTGTCGATCGTGAGGCTATAGCCATGGTCTCCATCTACGGTCAAGTATTGGTTGCCACCAACGGTTACCTTGGACAAGGTATGATTTTGGCCGACACCGGATCCGCCATGGGCCCGGTCCACAAAGATCTTCCAGTTCCCAAGCCCCTCCTCCCCGTTACCCGCAATTGCCACCGCACTGGCCGGGTTAAAAACCGTTGATGAGTCATTGAGGAGTTTGAGGGTGCTGCTGTCTCCACCAAGAGAAATGAATCCGCTCGGGAGGCTGTTGGCTGTGGTGACGCTCAGCGTGGCGTTCGTCACCATCGTGTCGCTGGTCGCCGCTCTATTGTCGCCGGTGAGCACGAGCGTGCCGCCGTAGACCCGCGTCGCTACATAGCTGTAATCGCTTTTGGCGCCGTTCCACTGCCACAAGCCGGGCCAGGTGTTGTCGCCGTTCACGGTCAGGGTGTTGGCCCCATACTTGGCCAGAGTGCGACCATCACCAGCAGCGGGCGTGTAGCTGGCGGAGTTATCGATGGCGTTGGTGGTATCAAAGCCAAGGATGGCTCCGGCGGCAATGTTGGTGCCCGACAGCAGGGTGGTGATCTGGGGAAGGGTCCAATCGCCCGTCGCGCCATAACCAACCGCGAGGGTGGACCCGCTCGCGACCGTCACTTTGTCGGTGGTATTATATCCCGGCAGGGAGGCGGGCGCGGCGGCGATCAGCACGCCGTTGCCATTGACCGTGGTCGTGCCGGTGTAACTGTTGTTGCCCGAGAGGCTAAGGTAGCTGCCTTCGTTAACCTGGATGGAGCAATCGCCGCTGATAGCACCGGAGATGGCAGTTACGCGATTTCCACCCACCACATTAATGCCGCTGGCGGAGTCACCGGCGATGGCTGCCGAAATTGCCAGCGGATTGATGCTGTCCCCCCCATAAAATTTCCGCATTCCGCCGCCGAGATCAAGGTGCCCACTAATGGAGGTGGCACCGTAACCGCCGGATTCAAGGGAATTGGAACCATCCGCATCGGTGAATGTCAGAGTTCCCGCGCCGGTGGCGACCGTTCCCCCATCATAGATCCAAATACGCCTGACTCCGTCGTCATTGCCAGCCAGATCGAGCGTGCTGCCATTCTGCACCCGCAGGTTGTATAGTCCGCCAAGCACGTTAGCGTTCCCGGTGCGCAGGGTGCCTTCCACGATGCCGAACTCACCGGTGGCACCATCACCGGAGGTGCTGGCGGCACCGGCAAGTATCAGGGTGCCGGTGCCAGATTTCTCTTGCCACCCCTGTGTGAAAGTAACCGGCGCGCTGATGGTGGCGGTGAAGCCGGATTCCACTCTGATGTGGCCGCTCAGCGTGAGGTTGTTAGTGGGGGTGCCGGCGATGGTATAGCCGTTGGTGTTGAAGGTCAGTTTGTTGGCGGTGATGGGAGTCGTGAGGGTGATGGCGCTGGCAGTGGCACCGCCGAAGATGGCATTGTTGCCGTTGGCCCAGTAACAACCAGCGCTACCATTCAGCCAGTTCAGCAGTGTGTCGCTTGTGCTCCAGTCATCAGTGGCGGCACCGTTCCAAGTTAGATTATCGGCGGCGCGTGCCGGGCCGGATGCGAGCAAGGCGGCGATGGACACGGCGAGCAGATAGGCGGCACGGCTGCCGCTGCGGACTAAACGATGGGCGGATGTTGGTTTCATGGGGGGGAAAAGAGGAAGCATTAAATTCTAAGCACTAAATTCTAAGCGTTCGACTGAGCTCACGCCGAAGTCATTAAATTCGAAACGGAAGAGGAAGAGGAGACAAAAGCCACGAGATCGGCGCGAGGTGCGAATAATGCCAGAAATCCGAAATCTGTCATGTAGGCTGAATGAGTGACACGGAGGGGCGGAAGAGGTGTTTCGGGGTTTCGGGGTTTCGGGGTTTCGGGGTTTCGGTGAGAGAGCCCGAGCGAATGCCTCTTACACTTACGAGGAGTGACGACACTCTTGTCGTCGTGCGGAATGCATGTCCATGAACCGAGCGTTCTGAGGCGCGCACCCAAGGACCCCGCTGCCGCTACCACCACAGGTGTGGTGGCTCCTTATAAAACACCGGGCCGCGCCAGCGGCTACCGCAACACCCTCTTCCTTCGCGGCTTCGCGTGAGGTTATTCTTGGGGTGTCCGGAGCAAGATAACCACTGAAAAGAACTGATGACCACTGCGAGCACTGATTGATTTTGGATTTAATGATTTTCAGTGGCTTCAGTGGTTCTCAGTGTAATCAGTGGTTCAAAATCCCCGGCCCACCCCAACACAGCGGGTGGTGAGGTGATGCGGAGCAAGATAGTGTGAAAAATTTCTTGAGGTTGTGCGGACCAAGTTCCTGCCTGTATCTTGCATCCTGTAAAATCATTTGACAAAATGACCGTCATCTTGTCAAATTGCTTGCCACAATGCCATCCCTCACCCAAATCTTGGAGCTTCACGACCTGGCGGTAAGCGAGGGGAAGAAGCGCCGTCACAAGCGTGCCTTGTATGCCACGGTGGCGGGTTCGCGGGGGCGGCATTTCATTGGCATTGTCGGACCGCGGGGTGCGGGCAAAACCATTCTGCTCAAACAACTGGCCGCCGCCGATCCCGCAGCGCTGTATCTTTCGACCGACACCCTGCCTGAGGATGCGGATTTGTTTGGGATCGTGAAGGAACTCGCGGATCGCTATAAATACAGGGTTTTCCTGCTTGATGAAGTGCATTTTCTGCCGGGAGCCATGGCGTCGCTCAAACAGATTTACGACTTCTTGGAGGTGCGCCTTATTTTCACCAGTTCGGTGGCGCTGGCGATGCAGACGACGGCGCACGACTTGGCGCGCCGGGTGCGGCTGCACACGCTGGAGTATTTTTCGTTTCGGGAGTATCTGCAGTTTGCCCATGGGGAAGACCACGCGGCATTGAGCCTGGACGGCTTTCTGACGGGTGAGGCGTCCCCTGGCCAGCTGCGTGCCGGGCGATATTTTGCGGCCTATCTGGGTGGTGGCCTGCTCCCCTTCGCGATGGAAGAAACAGAGCCCTTGCCCTTGCTGGCGGGAACCTTGGAAAAAATCATCGAACGCGATATCCCCCAGACCCTGCGACTCCGTCTGGACGAATTGGCGCTGCTGCGCAAGCTGCTCGCCTTCGTCGGGCGCTCCGCCGTGGATGGCATCAATTACTCCTCCCTCTCGGCCAACCTCGGCATCACCAAATACAAGGCCGAACAATATACCGACGCCTTGGAAAAGGCGTTTGTAATGCAACGGATCTTTCCGGCAGGCACCAACCTGTTGCGCGAGCCGAAAGTGCTGCTGGTGCCACCCGTGCGCCTGCTCCACCTGCCGATGGAACAAGCCGCAGGCGGGTTGCGCGAAGACTTCTTCGCCCTGGCCATGCGCCAGGCCGGGATTGCCACTCACTATCTGAAAGGCCCCCGCGGACAAAAGACGCCGGATTTTCTCATCCACCACGCCGGCCAAGACATCGCACTTGAAATCGGCGGCAAGGGCAAAGGCTGTAGCCAGTTCAAAGGCATCCGGGCCGACCGCAAAATCGTGCTCGCCCCGGACGTCGCCCCGCAACCGGATCGACTCCCCCTGCACCTTGCAGGATTTCTAACGAGCTAAGTGCTTGGGATTGGATTGTTGGATGAGTCCCACCACGAAGGACACGAAGGGGGTTGACCTTGGTCAATAGCGGCACCATCGTGGTGGTGGAAGTCAAGACCACCTGCAAGGTCGAAGATGTCACTTGGCACCTGGACAAATTGCAGCGCTTCAGGCAGGCGTTCAGCGAATATGCGACGTGGGATGTGCAGGGCGGCTTGGCGGCCCTCACCTTTGAGGAGGAAAGCGACCGCTACGCCTTCCGCAACGGCCTGTGGGTGCTCAAATGCCTGGATGGCATCACCTCCATCGCCAATGGCGAGAACTTTCAAGCGCAGGTGTTCTGAGGGGATGTTCTTTTCAGGCGCGTGCGTGAGAACGCGGGGGCATGGGGTGCGGCGGAGCAAAATAACCACTGAAAAGAACTGATGCCACTGAAAACACTGATTGATTTTGATAGAGAGGCAGGAAGATTTTGGGCATGAAAATTTGGGTGAAATCATGCTGCTGCCATTCAGCCCGCTGGCACACACGGCTTTGGCCGCGGGACGCGGCAGCCACTGCGAGATCCGCACGCCTCTGACCGCCGCTGGCGGAAGGTGTAATCCTATAATGGAAGATGGAAACCACTGATTTCACTGATTTCACTGATTTCACTGATTTCACTGATTCTACTGATTATGAATAGGTTACATCTCCATTCTGGCTCACCTAATTGATGCATTATCTATCCGCTATCAACAATCTAATTCTTTATGTGTAATCCGTGTAATCTGTGTAATCTGTGGTTGGTCTAACTAAGTATTAAGATCCAACGTCGGTTTTCAGGTTCAAACCTCTGCCTCATTTGCCTGCCCAAAATATTCCTGCCTTGAAATCCACATCCAAAATTTAAAATCAATCAGTGCCCTCAGTGGGCATCAGTTCTTTTCAGTGGTATTCTCATCCCGCAACACTCTAGTTCCCCGCGTTCTCACGAACGCGCCTACGGAAGAAAATCCAAAATCCAAAATCTCCCCCCCTCCCCCTCATCGCCGGTGGTATAGGGCGACGGCTTGGGCGCGGGAGTGGACCTGGAGTTTTTCGTAGATGCGGCGGATGTAGGTGCGCACGGTATCGAAGCGGAGTTCGAGGCGCTCGGCGATTTCCTTGATGAGAAACCCCTGGGCAAGCCAGTCAAGGATTTCCTGTTCGCGCGGCGAAAGCGTGTCGCCGGAACCAACAGCTGGCACAGCTTGAAAGGATTGAACAACCTTGCGTGCGATCT
>JBILFE010000113.1:0-8165 GCA_044351705.1 Luteolibacter sp.
TGATGAAGTAACCGTTCAAAGTCGTGGGCGCGCGACGCCCACGACTGGTGGCTTGGCGTTTCTTGATAGAGAAACAGGCGTTAAAGGGATTACTTTCCAGGTTGAAGGATTCAGCCGGGGTTACAGGAGTCCCTGCGCGAGTGGAACAGACTGACGCTCACTCCGAGGAAGCCGGACCCAGAAGATGTACAAAGGAGCACGACCCAGAGCGCCAAAACCAATCTGGTTGCCGCATATAACGATGCCGCCGGACAATCCGCCGACGTGACATACGGCCCAATCTATGATCTTGGAGGTAGCACGCTGTCACCTCAGGTTTACGCCAATCCCAGCTCGTTCCAGATCACAGGAATTCTAACACTCGACGCCGGAGGCGACCCGAATGCGGTCTGGATTTTCAAGGCCGGTTCCACGCTAACCACCGCGCCGGGCAGCATGGTAGTCCTGACCGGCGGCGCCCAGCCCGGCAATGTCTTCTGGCAGGTCGGCAGTTCGGCGACGCTTGGAACAAACAGCCAGTTTGCGGGGACGATCCTGGCTATGGATGACATCTCAGTGACCACAGGTGCCGTGGTGGATGGCCGCTTGTTGGCGCGGAATGGCGCGGTGACCCTGGACAGCAATACGATCATACCGGAGCCAACCAGCACGCTGCTGTTCGGAGCCGGGGTTTTGACTCTGATTGCCGGCAGGCGGCGCTTGCCGGCCCGGGCCTAAGCCAGGGGTCACCAACAACAGCACGACCCGAGCATTAGGACTCCGGCGGTGATCATAAGGGCGGCGATGACGGTCTTTGCATTCATATGTGTAACTGAGGATGGATGACAAGTGAGGTTTGGCTGAAGCCATTGAAGCGCTCCTGATTCGCGCGCCGCGAGGGAGTGTAAACCATGGGGGAGCCGTTGTCGATGGGGTGTAATCGAATTCATTACACCCGCCCCTTGAGCATGCCGTGGTAATACATCGGCATCAGGCCGTGGACCTTGAGCGTCCACCACATGCCGCGCTCGACGGCCGGGTCGAGGAAGGGGATGGTCGGCATTAGCTTAGTTTGAGGAACTTACGGCGTGAGATCGACATGATTGAAAGGGGGGACTGATATCAAATCCGTTAGGTGGCCGCCGCGGGCGGTGATCCATTTGCCCTTGCGGACGACTTGGGTAAAGCCCAATCCTTCGCTCGCGGCGGCGGTGAAGACGTCCCACGCCTGGGTGGCGAGAATGCCGGAAACGATCAGATCGCCGCCGGTTGCCAAGGCTCTGGCGATCACCGGCCAGGCCTGGATCAACACCCTGGAAAACAAATTGGCAGCCACCACATCGTAGCCGATTTTACGGGGTTTCCAGCGCAGCACATCCTGCTCCTTGACGTCGATGCCACCGGTGCCATTGCGTTGGATATTGCGTTTGGCCACCGCGACGGCGAACGGATCAAAGTCACAGGCAAGCGCCGGTCCCGATCCGAGCTTGCGTGCCGCGATAGCCAGCACCCCGGTGCCAGTGCCCAAGTCCGCGAACGACCAATTTGTCCCGCGCCGCGCTTTGGCCACATCGACGAGCAAGCGCAGGCAGGTCGAAGTCGTCGCGTGATCGCCGGTGCCAAAGGCCATTTCCGGCGGGATCATGATGATTTGGCGATGCGGGTGGTCCTTTTGGATGAGCGCGAGTTTCTGCGGGCGCACTTCCGGGGTCAGCAGCAAGGCCGCGCGCACTTTCACCGGGCGTGGCGGCGGCACCGGTTTGGTCCACTCGGCATGGGCCAGCACGCGGATGCTGCCGCCAAACTGCGCCACTATGGCTTGCGCCTCATTTTTCGACTTGCAAAACAAGCGCAAGCGGATGGATTTGCCGCCCTTGATGAGTTCAATGACCAGATTCGTGTTGCCGGCAAAACGCTCCTCCCACGCATCCATCCATTTAGCCGCGGAAAGTTTGGACCAGACAACCATGAACGGATGGGAAAAATTGGAGCGGGCGATGAGATTCGAACTCACGACATCCACCTTGGCAAGGTGGCGCTCTACCACTGAGCTACGCCCGCGTCGCGAAACGCGTGCGCAGGTTCTAGCTGGATCCCGACACCGTGCAAGCCAAATTTTGAAAATTTTTCCGTGTGAATTTTCGCGGGTTAGGTTTTGCTGGCCGCGCGCCATGTCCGACAAACTCGCCGAAATCATTGCCACCAAACATTTGGAAGTAGCCGCCCTGCTGCCACGCGCCGAACTTCTTCGCGCCGCCGCCTTGCTGCGCAACGACTTCCGCGGCTTCCGCAGCGCCTTGGACCGCGGCCCCGGCCGCCTCGGCGTCGTCGCCGAAGTCAAGAAAGCCTCGCCCTCGGTCGGCCTGATCGATCCGGACTTCGATCCGATCCGGCAGGCCGCGCGCTACTTGGAGGGGGGGGCCTCGTGCCTGTCGATTCTCACCGATGAAAAGTACTTCCAGGGTTCCCTTGGCTATCTGACCAAAATCTCGGAGTTTTCCCCGGCCCCGCTGTTGCGCAAGGATTTCACGATTCACGAGGTCCAGATCCACGAGGCGGTCATTGCCGGGGCCGATGCCATCCTGCTCATTGTCGCTGCGCTGGACGACGCCACCCTGCGGCGGCTTTACGATGCAGCCAAATCGTTCCAACTCGATGTGCTGGTGGAAGTCCATAACATGACGGAAATGGACCGCGCGCTGGATCTCGGGGCCGACCTCATCGGCGTGAACAACCGCAACCTGAAAACGTTCGAGGTGGATCTGGCGACCACCGAACGCCTCGCCGAGGAAGTGCCCGACGAGGTGTTGCTGGTTTCCGAAAGCGGCATCAAATCCCCGGCCGACGCCCGCCGCGTGTTGGAAGCCGGCGCCAATGCCGTGCTCATCGGCGAGGCGCTCATGCGCGCCCACGATCCGTCCCGCGAGATCGAGGCGTATCTGGAACTCACGTCTGGATAACAACTCACCGCAATTTCGGAAAAACCACGGGCAGCCATTTCGGCACGCGCCAAAACTACAACCACTAAGGCTGTCTGATGGCGTGGTCGCCCGACTCCAGCCTGTTTACAGCCTGTTTGTTAAAACATAATGCCTGTCATTACGTTGTTGACTGCGGCAGTTAAATCCGATTCCACCTCTCGCCTGCTGTATTCGCGGAGAGGTTTTCGCGCTGGTACAACAAGCACCGGGGTCGGCGCGGCACGCTGTAGATGGAACGCTTCAAAAGTGTGCTGGTGGAGGAGGACGGTGGCTAGGCACGAAATCCTATGTGGTCGGGGTGTTTGAGACCTGGGTAAAAAATGCACGGCGGGCGGAATTTGATTTACGATTTATTGATTTTTTAATTTTGCCGCTGGCGCTGGCAGCGGCGACTCCTGCGCCGCGCGCGATGATTCCAATGCATCCGTCACGCACCGCGACAAATCCATGGTCCGATCGGACCACGAGTTTGTCGCGTGGGGGCCGCGTCTCTTCGAGGCCATGAGCATGTGCGCTGTGGGTTGCAGAGAACCAGCGCCCGCAGTTTCTGCTTGAGAAGCAAGAAAGTTGGGACCAGTGTCCGGCCATGTCAGATATCTCCGTCCAACTCCAGGAAGACCTCAAAGCGGCCATGCGGGCCAAGGATGTGGTTGCCCTCAACGCCTTGCGCGCCTTGAAAACGGCACTCACCAACGCCGCCATCGAAAAAAGTGGCTTGGGCGCCGCCCTGGATCCCGCCGAAGCCGTCTCCGTTGTTAGAAAGCAGGTCAAACAACGGCATGACTCGCTGGCGCAATACGCCGCCAATGACCGTCCCGAGTTGGCCGCCATCGAGCAGGCGGAGATCGCCGTGTTGGAACGCTACCTGCCCGCCACCTTGAGCGCTGACGAACTCGACGAGCTGATTGCTGCGGCCATTGCGGAGACCGGCGCCACCAGCAAAGCCGACCTCGGCAAAGTCATCAAGCTGGCGCAGGGTGCAGCCGCTGGCCGCGTCGATGGCAAGACCCTCTCCCAAGCCGTGATGAAGCGACTGGGGTGAGCGAATCTAACAAAGCCGCACCATGTCCTTGACGAATTGCCCCCAAAGAAACAGCAAACCGCGCTTGGAATATTGAAAATGCCCGTCACCGGCGAGGCGGATGATGCCGGATGCCAGATTGGAGTCCACTTGGTTGCGCATCTCGCGCTCGAGCGAATCCTCAATATCATCCGGATCGGGGACTTTTAACAATTGATTGGTCACTTGGTTGCGCTCCAGGAATTCCTGATGACAGCGCAAGATGTAATGAAAGCAATTGCGTTCACACGGGACATAGTTCCAACGGATCTGCGGCAATCCTTGCAAGGTCAGCGAAAACGGAAAATTGGTGGTGCGCCAGGTGCGGCCCTCGACGTCATGTGACGTCACCGAGATGAAGGCAAAAGCCACATCGCTTTGCTCGCACAGACAGATGGCGGCCACCGCGCGTTCCTCCGGGTGCCAGTAAAAGCGGAAGAACTGCTGCATGCCGGCCCATTTCCAACCGCAATCCGAAACATGCTCGAAGCCGACCTCTTCCATGGAAGCGGCGGCCTCAGGCGCATTGGGAAAAAACGCGGGATTGGGGATGCTGCGCTGTTGCAGGCGGTTGTTGATTGGCAAGCGCAAGCGCCGGATATGAGTCAGCAACTCGAACCAGGGCAGGAAAAACCACACGGAAACGGCGGCGACGCCACCGAGCTTGCTGCCGGACAGAAAGTACCCCAGCCAGAAAGTGGCGACCAAAAACATCAGCGCACCCAGTTTACGCACCGACGCCTTGCGCGCACTACGCAGCGCCACTGCAAATACAAACAGTCCGACGACAATCAGGGTTTCTCGCATGGGTGGCAGACAGGTGACAGGACGCGCTCTGACCCTGGCCCGGCCGGAGAATTGCGTTGATCCTTGCGACTAGTTCCACAGTTCCCCTGCCAGCGCAAGCCCTCGTTTTCACTCAATTTGAAAAATTGTCTTTTTTTTGGTGAACCCCCAGCTTGGCACGGCTATAAGTCCACCTAGCCACCGCCAACCATGACCCGCACCGCCCCTGTTCTGCTAGCCGTTGCCGCACTCACGCTTGCTGTGCGCGCGCAGTCCGACGTCGCCTTCGCCGCCGCCGGCAACAGCAGCACCGCCAGCCTGGTTGCGGAAGTGGCGGCCATCACCCCGGGAAAACCCCTCACGCTGGCCCTCCAACTCCAACATCCAAGCGGCTGGCATAGCTATTACCGCAACTCCGGCGGCATCGAAAAATCCCCCGCCATCGAGTGGCAACTGCCCGCCGGATTCACCGCCGGCCCGATCCAATGGCCGCCCCCGCAAATCAAAGACGGCTTCTCCGGCAAAAGCATCGTTTACTCGGGCAGCCCGGTTTTTCTGGTCGACATCGCCGTCCCCGCCAACTTGAAAATCGGCGAATCCGTCACCCTCAGCGCCAAAGCCAGTTGGCAGATTTGCTCGGATCGCTGCCTGGATGAATCGCGGGATTTCACCCTGACCCTGCCCGTGGCCACCGCCGCCACCACGCCCGCCGCGCAGACACTCGACCTGTTCAGCCGGGCCCGCCGCGATCTGCCACGAACCAACGCCTCATGGAACGTCAGCGCCTACCCAGTTGATGGCAAGGTGGTCCTGCGTCTGAGCCCGCGTGCCGGAGTCAGCCCGCCCACGGCGGTGCCGGTCGATTTCATTCCCGATGCCGCGTTTCTCAAACCGCTCAGCGACGGTGGCCACATCACGCGCGACGGCGCGGATTGGCTGCTGGCGCTGCAACGCCATAGCATCGACTTCCTCGATAATCCCATCCCGCAGGGCAATGCCTTCTCCGGCATCGTTGTCATGGGCGGGGCGGGCACGCCGGATGCCCATGCCATCCTCATTGCCGAAACTCCCATCAGCCCGCCGCCGCCACCGGCGGTGTCGTTTCTAACATTGCTGGCGATCCTCGGCGGGATGTTCCTCGGCGGGCTCATTCTCAATCTGATGCCCTGCGTGTTTCCCGTCATCGGCCTGAAAATCATGGGCTTCGTCCAACAAGCCGGCGACGACCGTAAGAAAATCGTCAGGCACGGGATTGTGTTCACCCTGGGTGTGCTGGTTTCCTTTGGCGTGCTCAGCGGGATTCTCTTCGCCGGGCGCGCGGCCACCGGCATCGGCTGGGGCTACCAACTCCAATACCCGGAAGTTGTGCTGGGCTTGATGGTGCTGATGTTTGTGCTGGCACTGAATCTGTTCGGGCTGTTTGAAATCGGCACGGCCGCCACCTCCGCCGGTGGCGCCCTCCAATCCAAGCGCGGTCTCGCCGGCTCGTTTTTCTCCGGCGTGCTCGCAACCGTGGTCTCCACCCCTTGCTCGGGGCCGTTTCTCGGAGTCGCCATCGGCGCCGCCATCACCCTGCCCGCCTTGCCATTTTTCGCCGCCTTTGCCGCCATGGCCATCGGCCTCGCGCTTCCCTATCTCATTCTATCAGCCTACCCCGACCTGATCCGGCTGCTCCCCCGCCCCGGCGCCTGGATGGATAGTTTCAAGCAAGCCATGTCCTTCCTGCTGTTTGCCTCCGCCGGCTACCTGCTGGCGGTCTATGTCACCCAAATCGGGGTGGATAACATGTTAGGCCCGGTCTTCGGGCTCAGCACCATCGCGCTGGCGGCCTGGATTTACGGGCGCTGGTTTCTGCCCCATAAGGCGCGCGCCACGCGCCGCGTCGCGCTGGCCCTGACGCTGGTGTTGGCCGGATCGGGCCTGCTGCTGGCGCTGCCACCCAAGCCCAGCGCCCTGCAATGGGAACCCTGGTCGCAAGCACGCGTGGATCAATTGTTAGTAGAAGGCCGCCCGGTTTACATCGACTTCACCGCGTCGTGGTGTCCGCTTTGCCAATTCAACAAAAAGCGCGCCTACACGCCGGACGTGATCGCCTTGATGAAGGCCAAAAACATCGCCGCGCTCAAGGCCGACAAGACCCATCCCAATCCCGAAATTGAAGCGAAACTGCTGGAACTCGGCCGCACCGCCATCCCGGTCAATGTCCTGCTGGTGCCCGGCAAATCCGCCATCATCACGCCGGAGGTTCTCAGCGCCGCGTACCTCACCGACTTGTTCACCCGCCAAGCCACCATCGGGCCAGCGACTTCCGGTCGCAGTCCGCGTTAGGGGTATAACGGCCTGAGACCACCACGGATTTCACGGATTTCACGGATTTTACGGATTTCATGGATTGATGATTGCCGATTGTTGATTTTTGATTGTTGAAGTGTCGACCATCCAACATCCGATCAGCATTCAAAAATCAACAGTCATCAATCGGAAATCGAACCACTTATAATGCGCTCTGTAGGACGGACAACGCTAGATCAGGTCCCCGGTAAACCCCGCTCCGTCCCAGCCGGATATACGCACCCGTCGTAAATAAATCCTTGTTCTGCAAAAATTCATGAAACGAAGCGGGCTTCACAACTCACTCCTTCTTGGACTCACCGCAATATTTTGCGGTTCCGTCCTTTGGCTGAGCTTCGTCGAGCGTAATATTCAAGCGATACTCTTCGCCTGTGTGATCTATTCTGGAGTCTTAGCTTTAGTCTACCTGATAGCCGTAGCAACTGTTCCCCGTGCTGTTCGAAAGGCTCCTCCTATGCCGCTTGAATTTGAATCTTTATCGCGAGGAAGAATAACTTCCGATATAGTGAACCGAGAAGCAGAAGTCATCCCACCGAATGCCCGACCAACCCCACAGCAGCAACTCCAACCACAGCCCAGCCGCCGGTCATCGGTGGAGATGAACGTTCGCTCCATGCGACTCATGGAAGCGCTGTGGGATGACCTCAGCCACGAGGGCGTGGAGGTGGACTCACCTTCCTGGCTTGAGGCAGTTTTGAAAGAGACCGAGCAGCGTGTTGCCTCCGGCGAGGAGACACCTTTGGATTGGGATGCGGCGAAGCGCCACCTGAGGAGGCTGTGAATGACAATCCGAATCCTGCCATCTGCGGTTGCTGATCTCGTAAATCTATTTCCGGGTTTTGAATCGTGGACTGTGGCCTATTTTGCCACCGCGTTCTGGTAAATCGTTCCAGAAAAACCACTGAAACACTGAGGACCACTGATATCACTGAGAAGATATATATTTTATTTCAGTGGAATCAGTGGTCCTCAGTGCTCTCAGTGGTAAAAATCGTTACGCTAAATCA
>JBILFE010000105.1:0-8358 GCA_044351705.1 Luteolibacter sp.
AGTGTTTGAACTTCTCCACCACGCGTAGCTCATGGTCTGGATGGTGGACTTTCTGCCAGCCCCAGCCTTGCATCACTTCCAACGTCGTGCCGGTGTAATCGAACCACCGCTGGTTATACCAGAAGATCGAACCTAGTGCGTCGCCCATCCACGCCAGTTGCGAGATATTGTCAGCGAGGGTGCGGAAGCGCTCCTCATTCTCGCGCAACTCCTGCTGCACGGCATACCCCTTGCTGACATCGCGAAACACCAGCACGGCGCCGACCACCTGGCCATCGCGGTCCCGAATTGGCGCGCAACTGTCGGCGATGTCGCATTCGCCGACGCTGCGTCCAATCAGCACGGTGTGATTGGCCAGGCCTTGGATCGTGCCTTTCGCCAGCGCGGCCATGACCGGGATGGTGGCAGGTTGGCGGGTTTCCTTGTTGACGATGTGAAACACCTCGCTGACCGGGTGGCCCAGCGCTTGCTCCTGAGTCCACCCGGTGAGTTGTTCCGCCACGGGATTGAGGCTGGTCACGCAGGCCTTGGCGTCGGTGACCAACACGGCATCGCCGATCGACTTGAGGGTCACGGCGATTTTCTCCTCGCTGAGCCGCAAGGTGAGGTTGGCCTGCGCGAGCCGCGCACTGGTTTCCTCCTGTGCTTCAAGCAAATCGCGGGTCTTGAGATGGACCAGATTCTCGAACTGGCGGCGGGAGTTTTGATAGAGCGAATAGGCGAAGACCATGGCACACAGCAAGGTGAAGAGGCTGGCACCCACGGTGATGGCGAACAGACGGCGCATGTTGGATTGAAACGCCGCCTCGCGCAGCGCCAGCGCGCCCTCCTCGAGCTGGATGATGCCAAGCAGTTCGGCGCGGATCGAATCCATCAACTGCTTGCCTTTGGGACTTCGCACATTGGCGAGGGCGGCGGGCAGGTCGTTGTTGCGGCGCAATTCAATGTTCTGCGCCAGATTCGCCAGTTTGGCATCGATCAGGTGAGGCAGGGCGTCGAAATGTGGCGTGGCGGCACTGAGCGTGGACGTTTGACGCAAGTCCTGCAAGCGGGCGCTGAGGCTTTCGCGCACCGCCAAATACGGATCCAAGAAAGTTTCATCACCGGTGAGCAAATAGCCGCGCTGCCCGGTCTCGGCATCGATCAGGCCGGCCATGAGGCCTTTCACGCCGTCAATCACCGTGATAGTGTGCTTGCGTGCCTCGGCCGCCGCCGTGGTTTGGCGCAGCGCCCAGAACGAGGGTGCCGCCACCAACCCGGCCAGCAGGGAAGCTCCTGCAAGGGAAACCACAAGGTTACGAAAGGTGCGTGGCGCTGAAATCATGCGGGTGGGATTGTCATGGGAAGGATGTCAGCAGACGGGTCATCCGGCGGCGTGCCTTGACCCTAGTGGCGCTGGGGCGCAAAGACCATGGGGTGTTCACCCCATAGACGGAGCGGGGGCACACCGCCGTTGCGGGGCG
Organism: Luteolibacter sp.; assembly: GCA_044351705.1. GTDB lineage: Bacteria > Verrucomicrobiota > Verrucomicrobiia > Verrucomicrobiales > Akkermansiaceae > Luteolibacter. Next base: position 1,464 of record JBILFE010000105.1, read on the forward strand.
GAGCAGCACGGGCGGGAGGCGTGACAAGAGCGCCCGCCCGAGTAAATGCGAACATCAATGTTCGATGTTCGGGCGCGGGGCGCAGTCCGTTTCGGATGCGATGTCGACGCGGACGGTGGTGGGATGGCCGGGGGCGGATTCCACACCAAACGTGCCGCCAATCATCTCGACACGTTCCCGCATACCGGTGAGTCCCAACCGTTTGTGCTTGGCGGCACCGGATTTTTCGTCCACGTCGAAGCCTTGCCCGTCGTCCCGGATTTCCATGCGGATGCTGCCGTCGAGGCACTGGATGCTCACTTCCACCCGGCTGGCCTTGGCATGGCGGGCGACATTGGTGAGCGCCTCCTGGGCGACGCGATAGAGCACGGTGCGCACGGAGTCCGTTGCTTGTTCAAGCGCGGTAAACGCCTTGAGGCTGACGCGCACGCCGGTTTCTTCCATGAAGCCTTTCATGAAGGACTCCAGCGCGGGGATGAGTCCGAGGTCATCCAACATGGTGGGTCGCAGCTGGCGCGCGAAGCGATGCACGATATCGAGCGATTCTTGCACCACGCGGTGCAGGCAGGCAATTTTGCGTTGCAGGGCTTTGGGGTTGCTGGCGGTCTCATGGGTGAGGGCCGCCACGGTGACGTTGATGCTGACGAGGGTCTGGGCGATGACGTCATGCAGTTCGCGGCTGATGCGCTTGCGTTCCTCCTCCTGGGCGTGCAAAATCTGATGGGACAGCTCGCGGAGCCGCTGCTGCTGCAACTGCGCATGCTCGAGCAACTCGCGTTGGAGTTGCTCACTCCGGTGGAGGGCGCTCTCCACCGCCTCACGGCGGGCGATCTCGCGCTGTAACTCTGCATTTTGAGACTTCAGCTCCTGGAGCAGACGTTGGGCCGCGGCTTGGGTGCGGGGCGGGGCCGAGGCCGGGGGCCGTATCACGGGGATCCGCTCGGCGCGGCGGCGCAGAGCGGTAGGTGGTCCCAAGACGTAATGCGTGCCAGACATGAGGTGACGGACCCGGCTGGGGAACGGAAATCCCCATGACGGGGGGTGGAAAATAGCCGAATCCCAGCCGCGGTGCAACGCAAATTTTCATGGAAAGCCTTCTGCATTTGCCAAGGATGGGCCGCAGCGTCACAGGATGGTCACCTGCACGCTGCTCTCGATGATGCCGGCGGAAATGGCATAGCGGGTGAGGCTGGCGGTGTCGTGGATATTGAGTTTTCCCATGACTTTTTGGCGGTGTTTTTCCACGGTCTTGATGCTGATGTGAAGCTCGTCGGCGGTTTCCTTGTTGGCCTTGCCCTCGGCGATGAGCTGCAGCACCTCCACCTCGCGCGAGGTGAGATGGGCGGCGTTTTGCTTCGGTTTCTCGCCCATGGCCTTGGCCTTGCGCTGATGATGGTAGCGGCGGCTGGATACGCTAGGGCTGAAAAACCGTTTACCTTTGCAAATTTCCCGGATCGCCGCCGCCAGCACATGCGAGCCGGTTTGTTTGATCAGGTAGCCGGCCGCACCCAAGGCCATCGCCTGCTCGACGTAGGCGTCGTCGCCATGCGCGGAAAGGATGAGCACCCGGGTGGTGGGTGTGGCGTGCAATATCTGGCGTGTGGATTCCAAGCCATTGAGCAGAGGCATGGCGATATCCATGACGACCACATCGGGCGCGAGCGTGGCGGCCAGTGCCACGGCCTGGCGCCCGTTCTCCGCCTCACCGACGACTTGGATGTCTGACTCAAGTTTCAACAAGGCCAACAGCCCTTCGCGGACAATCAGGTGGTCTTCAGCTAGCAGGACGGTGATCGGGTTCATGGGGTGTCAAGGTTGGGGGGGGCGCAGGATTCTATCAGAACTTTCCGCGGCCGGGTTTTGGGCGGTTGAATCTCGACGCGGACGGTGGTAGCCTGACCGGAGGCGGAGACCACCGCAAACGTTCCGCCGTGCATCTCGACGCGTTCCCGCATGCCCAGCAGGCCAAGCCGGTTGTGTTTTTTGGCGCCGGTTTTGCTGTTCACGTCAAAGCCTTGTCCGTCATCGGTGATTTCCATGCGGATGCTGCCGTCGAGGGATTCGATGCTGACCTCCACCTGGCTGGCCTTGGCATGGCGGGCGACATTGGTGAGCGCCTCCTGGGCGACGCGATAGAGCATGGTGCGCAGCGCGCCGCTGGTGTCCTCGATGCCGGCAAACACCTTGAGACTGGCGCGGATGCCGGTGTCTTCCATGTAGTCTTTGAGAAACGATTGGAGCGCGGGAATCAAGCCAAGGTCATCCAGCAGGGTGGGGCGCAGCTCGCGCGCAAAACGATGCACAATGTCCACGGATTTTTCGACCAGTCGTTGGGTGCTGGCGATCTGTTTGCGAAGCTGCGAGGTGTTGGTGGTTGACTCTGCCGTCAGACCGGCCAGCCGCACGTTGATGCTGGTGAGCGTCTGGGCAATGACATCATGCAGCTCGCGACTGATCTTGCGACGCTCCTCCTCCTGCACGGATAACAGCTGGCGGGACAGGTGGCGCAACTCCTCTTGCATCTGTTGCGACTTTTCCAACAAACTGATGGAAGTCAGTTCGCTGGCCCGCAGCGACTCCTCCACCACCTTGCGTTGGAGGATTTCCTGTTTCAATTCCTCGACCGAGTTGGCCAGTTCGAGGGTGCGTTGGCTGAGGGCCTTGACGACCTGGTTGAGGTGGATGTTGGCTTCACGCGCGCCGCGATGCGTCTGCTCGATCGGGGTGATGGCTTCGGCAAAAAACAAGCCCGCCCGTCCCATCAGGCTGTTGTTGGTGCTAGCGGAGTAGGTCGGCAACACCAATGACACCAAGGCGATCTCGTGAATCCTGGCCATGTCCAGCGTCTCCAGCCCGAGGCACATGGCGTGACGCCCGAGTTCCCGCGCCGACTCGAGGTCCGTGGCGGCTCCTTGCTTGAGCGTCTTCTGTAGCGCCAGTTGATAGAGCCGTGACAACTCCGTTCTTTTATCGTTGATGTTTGATGCTGAATTCATGGACTAAGCGGCTGATGACATTCGCTGAATCTTCGACCAAGTGTTGAGCGGCGGCGATTTTCCGGGTGAGATCCGAATGGTTGTCGGCGACATCCTTCTTCAAGGCAAGGATATGAATATGGATGCCGAGCAGGATTTGGGCGATCTCGTCATTGAGTTGCAGGCTCATGCGGTGCCGCTCGACTTCCGCGGCGGATAAGATCTCGTGGGTAATGGCCCGCAACTGCTTCTCGAGGTCCCGCGAACTCTTCAGCAACTCGTCGGTGGTGCGTTGGCTGTGCTCAAGGGCGGACACCTCTGCGGCGCGCGCGGCGACTTGCTCGAGCAGATCGCGGCTGGCATCCGCCAGATCCGACGTGCGCTCGTCCAGTGTCTTGTGGAGGTGGGTCAAGTCCGCGCTGGCCTGCTGCGCGGCACGATGCGTCTCCTCAATGGGGGTGATGGCTTCGGTGAAAAACGCCGCAGCCCGCGCAGTCACATCCTCCCGCGTGTCAGACGAGGCATCCGGCAACAGCAATTGACTTAACGCCTGATTGTGGATCCTGGCCAAATCCAGCGTCTCCAAGCCGGCGGCCACCACCTCCCTGCCAATTTTCCGCGCCGCGCGCAGGCCTACCGGAGGAGCTTGCTCGACACCGACACGCAGGGCCGCCAGATACTTGTCTGAGAGCCGGTTCGTTGGGGATAATCTCATAATCGCGAGCGTAGGCAGGAAGACTGGCATCCGCCACCCATGGTGGAATAATGTCCAATGGACAACTTTGTTCAAGGGCAATATGACGCGCTTGCGAGCGGTCGCCCATGGGGTGTAACCCTACCATTGGGATAGGGCTCGCTGCCGCAGTTCCTGGCGCAGCGCATCGACTTCATGCAACAGATTGGAAATGAACTGCAGGCTGCTGTCATTCAAGTGGTGGAGGTGGCGCAAGTGTTCGAGGCGGCGCAGATGGCGCAGGTTTTCCGTGTCGAATTCGAGTGCCGACGTGGCGGGTGAGATCACTCCCATGGCATGGTAGTGCAGCACGGTTTTGGGGGTCAGACCGGCCAGTTCAGCGATGACTTCGAGGGAGTAAAAAGTGTCGCCTGCCGGTTCTAACACCGGGTCACTTTCGGTTGGCTTGGTTGGATTGGGTTTCATGCCGGACGTGGGCGAAAGGTGGACGTGTCACGGAGTTTTTCCCACAGCGCGCGTTCTTCCGCCCGCAGCACGGTGGGCATTTGGATGCTCAGAACCACATGAAAATCGCCGCGTTCGCCGCTCTTGCCCATGGGCAGGCCGCGTCCGCGCACGCGCAATTGTTGGCCGTGATCCGCGCCGGCGGGGAGGCGCAGCTTGATCAAGCCATCGAGCGAAGCCACCGCCACTTCCGCGCCCAGCACCGCCTCCCACGGGGCGATGGTGAGTTCACGAAACACATCCGATTCGCGGGTGGTGAAATCCGGATGTGCGGCATGCCGCACTCGCAGGTAAAGATCGCCGGGCGGGGCTCCGTCACGGCCCGTTTCACCATGGCCTGGAACGCGCAGGCGGCGACCGTCAGTGACACCCAGCGGGATGCGCACTTGGAACGTGCGGGTGTCGGTCGTGCCGGTCTGGCGATTGACCGTCTGCATGGAAATGGTGCGGATCGCGCCGTGCATGGCTTCCTCCAAGGTGACGAGCAGATCCCCTTCGATGTCACTGCCGCGTCTAGCTTGCGGCCCGTGCGGAGCCTCTGCATACCCGTCTTGTGGGAACCCATAACGGCTGCCTCCGCTGAAATACTGCTCGAAAAAATCGCTGAAACCCGTGCCGCCAAAATGAAACTCCCCGGCCCCATCGCGCGCCCCATGCGGGGGCGCTTCAAAGCCGCCCGCATGCTGCCAATCGGCACCGAGCCGATCGTATTTCCTGCGTTTCTCCGGATCGCTCAGCACTTCATTCGCCTCATTGATTTCCTTGAAGCGCGCATCGGCTGAGGCCTTATCCTTGGCCACATCGGGGTGATATTTGCGCGCGAGCTTGCGGAACGCCTTCTTGATATCAGCATCACTCGCATCGCGGTCGATGCCGAGTGTGCTGTAGTAGTCTTTAAACTCAACCGACATCGAAGTAGAATTCAAAGCCGCACCGCAGCCAACCCAGTTTGGCACATTGGCGCGATGTCCTGAGGCTTGAATGGGAACCGGGCCGAAGATGACCACGGCTGAGGAAGATTACACTTTGCGAGAATCACTTCTCGTCGGCATCCACCTTGGCCTTGGCGGCGTCAGCAGCGGCTTCCACCTTCATCTTGTCAGCATCCAGTTGGGCCTTGGTGGCGTCCTTGTTGGCTTCGATTTTCGCCTTGTCCAGATCGGCTTTGGCGTCCGTTTGTTTGGTCGCCTCCTTGGCCGTGGCGTCAACCTGCGACTTGCGATTGTCAATCGCCTCCTGGGTTGCGTCCTTGTTCTCGTTGATTGCAGATTTTTTCTCGTTGCAGCCGACGGAAACGGTGGCGGCGATGGCGATCATGAGGATGATTTGAGGTTTCATGGATGATTTATGGTTGGTTGTTGGTGGTTCGTCGTATGCAGGCTACGATGTTCCAGATGGACCCTCGTGTCATGCGACGCTCAAACTCATAGCCCATGCCGGCGGCGAGCGCTATGGGGTGTTGACCCCACACGGATTCATCCCCGGGGCATCCGACCCGCCGTGGAATCAGGGAGGGGGGTCTCCGGTGCAATTGTAATGGCGGTCCAAGTTGATTTCATACTCCCGGGTTAGCAGGGACTCATCCGAGTATTGGGGTGACTGCTTGATGGTTTCGCAATCCAGATTGACAAAGATTTTAGACACATCCCAGCTCACCCGCTTGATCCATTGCGGTGAAACCAAGACTTTTTTTCCAGGCCACCAGTTGCGGGTGTTGATGATGAGGTAACGAATTGCCCAGGTCTCGTCATCAATGATGAAATCCTCAACATGGCCGATTTCACCATCCTCGGCTTGGATGTGATGACCCGTCGCATCGCGCGAACTGCGCAAATGCGGATCCCATACATCACGCCGTTTGGCGGATTTTCGCGATTTTTCCCGCTGCCGCATGATATAGGGATGCGACCCGGGCGTATAGACGTCACTCCAATAGAACGGCCATCCATAATGCTCGTGATAGGTCTCCTCGAATTGCCGCGACACGGGCATGTCATTTTGCAGGGAGGGCCCCTCCGCGATCTGCGTTTTGGATAGATTGACGGTGATGTTGTGGTCTGCTGCATGCACGCCACCCAGGGCATGCGGGGAAATCAACACCTGCCGGGCACGGAGCCAGTGGCCGGTGTCAGCGACCAGATAGCGAATGGTCCAGTGGAGGTCATCGAAGTAAAATTCTTCCACGCTCCCGATCTCCCCGTCAAGGCAGAGCAATTTGTATCCTTTGAGTGTTGTGGCTTTGCTTAACATGATTGGAACTCTCCCTGCTGGCGTATGAAATGGCCGACCCCGGCTGACACCATGGCGCAAACGCCGGATTCGCCCGCCGTTGTCCGCTATCCCGGCACACAAGCTACCCTATGCCAGCGCTCCGGAAGCACCATGGGGTGAAACCCTACCGTGAGCGTTGCCGCAGTTCATGGCGCAACGCAATTGGACTTTTGGACTTCGGAGGGGCCATCAGTCCAGTTGCGACCAGCGGTTCATGGAGTGGTGCAGCGGGTCGTGCAGAACCAGCGCGGTGGATTCATTGCAGTAGGGGCAGCGGAATTGATTTTTAAATAGAATGGCCAGCGCCACCCGCAGGCGGTGGCTTCCCATGAAGGACCGGGCGCGGCAGTGTTTTGCGCGGCTATTGGGTGCCAGCACCGAAGTCCAGCACAACGGGCAGTCGGTGCGGTTGGCCGCAGCCCATTGCGGAATGACCAAACCCAGACCCACC